>NZ_JBFUGW010000252.1:0-9012 GCF_056402735.1 Rhizobacter sp. P3_C12 | reverse complement strand
CCAGCGAGATGGCGCGCGCGTTCGTCGCCGCGCTGCAGGCCGCCCGATGATCGCCGTCGACTGGGGCACGAGCAGCCTGCGCGCCTACCGCCTCGATGCCGCCGGCAGCGTGCTGGCGCAGCGCAGCACGCCGGCCGCGCTGCTCGCCTGCCAGGGCCGCTTCGAGGCGGTGCTGGCCGAGCAGATCGACGGCTGGAGCGATCCGCACATCGTGATGGCCGGCATGATCGGCAGCCGCAACGGCTGGCGCGAGGTGCCCTACGTCGCCTGCCCGGCCGGGGCCGACGCGATCGCCGCCGGCATGCTCGCGTTCGAGGCGCCAGCACTGCCGGGCCGCCAGCTGTTCATCGCGCCCGGCATGAGCGACCGGCCTGCCGGCTTGCACGACGACACCGGCACGCCGGAGGTGATGCGCGGCGAGGAGACCCAGGTGCTGGGCCTGCTCGACGCGCTGCAGGGCAGCGGCCCGCACACGCTGTGCCTGCCCGGCACGCACAGCAAGTGGATCACCGTCGAGCAGGGCCGCATCACGCGCCTGCACACCGCGATGACCGGCGAGCTCTATGCACTGCTGACGCAGCACAGCCTGCTCGGCGCGCTGATGGACAAGGACGCCGGCGACGACGAGGCCGCCTTCGCGCGCGGGCTCGAGACCAGCCGCGGCAGCGGCGGCCTGCCGAACCAGCTCTTCAGCGTGCGCACGCTCGGCCTGTTCGGCGAGCTGAGCGGCGCGGCGGCACCGTCGTACCTGTCGGGCCTGCTGGTCGGCCACGAACTGAACGGGCTCGCGCCGGCCACCGGCACCGTCCACCTGATCGGCAGCGCCGCGCTGACCCGCCGCTACGAGCGCGCGCTGGCGGCGCGCGGCTTGCAGGCGATCGCCCACGCCGAGGCGCTGACCGCGCGCGGCCTGCACCGGCTGGCGCTGGCGCGCGGGCTGGTCGATTGAACCCGAGGAACATTCCCATGACCCGTTTTGCCCACTACCCGAGCCTCGAAGGCCGCACCGTCTTCATCAGCGGCGGCACCACCGGCATCGGCACCGCCTTCGTCGAGCACTTCCATGCGCAGGGCGCGAAGGTCGGCTTCGTCGGCCGCAACCGCGAGGCGGCCGACGCGCTGCTGGCGGGCATCGCCGCCCGGCCCAACCCGCACGGCGCGCCGAAGCCGCTGTTCATTCCCTGCGACGTGACCGACGTCGCGGCGCTGCAGGCGGCCATCGCGCAGACGCGCAGCGCGTTCGGTGCGATCGGCGCGCTGGTCAACAACGCCGCCAACGACCAGCGCCACCGGGTCGAGGAAGTGACACCGGAGTTCTGGGACCAGTGCATGAACGTCAACCTGCGCCACCAGTTCTTCGCGGCGCAGGCGGTGGTCGACGACATGGCCGGCCTGGGCGGCGGCTCGATCATCAACCTCGGCTCGATCAGCTGGATGATCAAGGGCGCAGGCTACCCGGCCTACGCGACCACCAAGGCGGCCATCCATGGGCTGACGCGCTCGCTCGCGAAGGACCTGGGCAAGCGCAACATCCGCGTCAATGCGCTGGTGCCGGGCTGGGTGATGACGGACAAGCAGCTGCGGATGTGGGTCACGCCGGAGTCCGAGCGCGATCTCGACGCGAACCAGTGCCTGCCGGGGCGGCTTCAGTCGGAAGACATCGCGACGATGGCGCTGTTCCTCGCCGCCGACGATTCGAAGATGTGCACCGCGCAGAGCTTCGTCGTCGACGCGGGCTGGTCCTGAGCGCGCTGCGTCAGGTCCGTCAGTTCAGGCCGTAGCTCGGACCGAAGCGGAAGCGGTCCTCGACCTCGGTGTCGGCGAAGGCCAGGTCGCGGTCAGGGTCGACCACCGTGTCCTGCATGTCGTCGCCGAACTCGCTGTCGCCGCGGCTCACGCGCATCCACAGGCGGTGCAGCAGCTTGGCCACTTCTGCGGTCGACGACTCGGGTACTGACATCGGGTGCCTTTCGGAAGGCCGCACGGGGCGGCGACAGGCAAGCAATGGCAAGTTGCGGACCATGGGAGCTGCCGATGCCGCACCGGGCATGGCAAGCGACCTGGCGCGTCACCCGGCACGAAATCCGTCACATCGCCGACCGTCCTGGTTCAAGACTGCCACGGCGTGTCAACCAAGCCGAGGGGTATACGATCAGACTCCTTTGCCCTGCCCCGCCCGCCCGGGGCGCGATGCCATGACCCCCACACCTTTTCTCCACGACGCCTCGGGCGACGTGCGCTTCTGGGTGCTGCTCGACGACGGCGCGTCGATCGGGGCGAGCATCAGCATGCGGGCGCTGCACTACCGCTACCGGGCATCCCTGGACGGCGCCGACGCGGTGGCCACCTACACCGCCCACCGGGCCGACATCGATGCCGCGGTGCGCCGCCGCTTCGCCGCCGGCTCGCTGGAGCCGGTGATGCTGCGCGAGCACGACCTGAAGGCCTGAGAGGGCCAGAGCGCGCCTACGACCCGATCAGCGTGGTGGTGCGCTCCACGTCGCGCTCGAACGCGGCGATCGAGAGTTCCGAGATCGACGCGTGCAGCATCACGGTTCGCGCGACCTCGGCGTTGTCCTCGAAGGCCGTGCGCAACTCGGCACGCTGCTCGGCGGGCAGCACGCGGATCAGCGCCGCCATCAGCGCGTCCATCGCGACCAGCGAGCCCTTCAGGTCACAGATGCGCTCGGTGGCTTCCTGCAGGTTCTTCATGTCGCGCCCTCCAATGAAAAAACCGCGACCGAGGCCGCGGTTTTCTTGAGAGACCCAGCGAGTGCCGGGCCCCTGCGTTCCGGTCAGGCCGGGACGATGTTCGAGGCTTGCGGGCCCTTCTGGCCCTGCGTCACCTCGAATTGAACGCGCTGGCTTTCAGCCAGGCTCTTGAAGCCGCCGCCCTGGATCTGGCTGAAGTGGGCGAACAGGTCCTTGCCGCCGCCGTCCGGCGTGATGAAGCCGAAGCCCTTGCCTTCGTCGAACCACTTCACGGTGCCGGTTTGAGTTTGAGTCGTCATGTCGATTCCTTTCGAGTCATGCGCAGCACATGCCGCGCAGTGCAGAGACGCCAAGAAAATCAACGATGGGACTGTCAACCGGCATCCCCGGAACTGGCCCGGGGACAGGGATGAGGACTTGCTGAAAGACGGTCTTATGCATGCCTACGGAGTGGATTTTACGCGCAGGCCRGCAGCGATCCGCTCGCAAAGCCCTGCTGGGCTATGCGAACGCACCGGGCATCACCCCCTCAGACGAGGCCGCTGCGGATCTGCTTGCAGATGTTCTGGCCCGTCAGCGTGATCTGCAGCGAGCCGCCGCGCCACTCGAACCAGTCGAGTGCCACGTACTCGTCGATCAGCTTCGCATTGATCTGTTCCGCCTGCCGGTGCTGCAGCAGTTCCACCGTGCCGAGCAAGGCATTGCGCAGCGCCTGTCGTTTGAGAGCCGCGGGGGTCGCGGGGGGCGCCTTGAAGACGGCGGGCGCATCGGTCGAGGGTCGGCGAGGCGCGGAACGGGTCATGCTCATGAGGCCTTTCGGGAACGACTTTGAACGGCGAACCCTCCGACAGTACCACCGCGATCCGACATACCTGTGACGATTTCAAGGAGATTTGCCCGCCGCGGGCTCGCCACCGCCGCGAGCGTCACGGGGCGACGGCCGCCTCGTCGTCGGTCAGCGTCATCAGGATGTCGGCGTACCAGGCGCAGTTCAGGCCCAGCGATTCGTCGTGTTCGAGGTCGCGCCCGCCCATGTCCATGCGCGACGAGTGGATCCCGAGCAGCTTCCACGGCAGCGCGCCGCCTTGCGGATGACGCATCACGACCGGTGCGCCGCTGGTGCCGCGGTGCGTGCGCGCATCGGTCAGGAAGTAGCCCTGGCCCTGGAAGCGCACGCCGAACGACGACGCGATCGCCGCCTGCCGCACCACCGGCAGGTGGTGCACCACGTCGTGGAAGCCGAGCGGGAAGCCCACCACCAGCAGCGAGCTGCCGACCTCCACCTCGTCGAGCGAATGCTGCAGGTGGTCGGGCGTGAACGGCACCATCGCCACGCCGGCCGGCAGCGCCGAGCGCTCGATCTCGAGCACCGCGACGTCGATCTCGCCGCCGGCGTCGCGCCCCTGGCGCCACACGCTCTTGCCGTCGCGGTACAGCAGCATCGACAGCCCGATCGAGCGGGTCAGGTTGACGGCATCGGTGTGCAGCTCGATCTCGATGCGACTCGGGTAGTGCTTGCTCGGCGCGTCGATCAGCACGTGGCGACTGGTGACGAGGAAGAGCCGCCCGTCGCGCTCGAAGAAGAAGCCGCTCGCGCCGGTCAGCGGGAGGGTGCCGTCGAAGGTGGAGACGCGGGCGGAGGTCAGCAGCAGCGGTTCGATCATGGCCCCGAGTGTGGGGCCTAGAATCCCCGTTCCGTCTGACCGACAGCCACTGGATCAACACCATGTACCGCTGTGTGATCGCTGCGACCGCAGCCCTCGCCTTCGCCTGCACCGCCCTGCCCGCCGCCGCCCAGGCGCAGCGCCCGTTCCCGCAGAACGCCCTGCGCGGCGTGATCGCCTTCGACAGCCCGCCGCTGGTCACGCTGAACGGCAAGCCGGCGCAGCTCGCCCCGGGCGTGCGCATCCGCGGCCAGAACAACCTGCTGGTGCTGACCGGCCCGCTGGTCGGCAACAAGCTGGTCGTGCACTACACCACCGAGTTCACCGGGCTGATCAAGGACGTGTGGATCCTGCGCGACGACGAGATCAAGGTCGTGCCGTGGCCGACCACGGTCGAGCAGACGCAGGCCTGGAGCTTCGATGCAGCGGCCCAGGTCTGGACCAAGCCCTGACGAGGTCGCCATGGAACAACGCACCAAGAAGGTCTACATCAAGACCTTCGGCTGCCAGATGAACGAGTACGACTCGGACAAGATGTCCGACGTCATGCACGCGGCCGAAGGCTACGAACCCACGCAGGATCCGGAGCAGGCCGACCTGATCCTGTTCAACACCTGCTCGGTGCGCGAGAAGGCGCAGGAGAAGGTGTTCAGCGACCTCGGCCGCGTCAAGCACCTGAAGGCCAAGGGCGTGATGATCGGCGTCGGCGGCTGCGTCGCGAGCCAGGAAGGCGCGGCCATCATCGAGCGCGCGCCGTACGTCGACGTGGTGTTCGGCCCGCAGACGCTGCACCGCCTGCCCGAGCTGCTGAAGCAGCGCCAGCGGCAGCAGCGCCAGCAGGTCGACATCAGCTTCCCCGAGATCGAGAAGTTCGACCACCTGCCGCCGGCGCGCGTCGAGGGCGCGACGGCCTTCGTCTCGATCATGGAAGGCTGCTCGAAATACTGCAGCTACTGCGTCGTGCCGTACACCCGCGGCGAAGAGGTCTCGCGGCCGTTCGACGACGTGCTGGTCGAGGTGGCGGGCCTGGCCGACCAGGGCGTCAAGGAAGTGACGCTGCTGGGCCAGAACGTCAACGCCTACCGCGGCGCGATGGGCGATACCGCCGAGATCGCCGATTTCGCGCTGCTGATCGAGTACGTCGCCGCGATCCCCGGCATCCAGCGCATCCGCTACACCACCAGCCACCCGAACGAGTTCACGAGCCGGCTCGTGGAGGTGTACGGCCGCGTGCCGCAGCTCGTCAACCACCTGCACCTGCCGGTGCAGCACGGCAGCGACCGCATCCTGATGGCGATGAAGCGCGGCTACACGGTGCTCGAGTACAAGAGCACGATCCGCAAGCTGCGCGCGGTGCGGCCGGACATCAGCCTGTCGAGCGACTTCATCGTCGGCTTCCCCGGCGAGACCGAGGACGACTTCACGAGGATGATGAAGCTGATCGACGACGTCGGCTTCGATTCGAGCTTCAGCTTCATCTACAGCCCGCGCCCCGGCACGCCGGCCGCGGCGCTCGCCGACGACACGCCGCACGCCACCAAGCTCGCGCGGCTGCAGCACCTGCAGGCGGTGATCGAGGACAACCAGCGCCGCATCGGGCAGTCGCGCGTCGGCACGGTTCAGCGCATCCTGGTCGAGGGCCCGTCGCGCAAGGATGCGAACGAGCTGATGGGCCGCACCGAGTGCAACCGCATCGTCAACTTCGCCGGGCCGGCACGGCTGGTCGGGCAGATGATCGACGTGAACATCACGCTGGCCTACCCGCATTCGCTGCGCGGCGAGGTGGTGACGCTGGAGGAAGAGGTGGTGGCTTAGCGGCGGCCAGGGCCGAAGCCGGCCCACCAGAGGGTGAGCGCACAGCCGACGACCATCGCGCCATAGGTGGCCATCTTGCCGTCTCGGCCCAGCCAGGCCAGGCCGACGATGGTCACCACGCTGGCCACGCCCGCCGACCACAGCCACAGCCGCGCCCAGCGGACGTTCGCCAGCTCACGCCGCCACAGCAGCTTGGTCAATGCCGACGCCAGCGCGGTGACACCGAAGGCGGGTCCGAGGAAATTCAACAGGTGCCACAGTGCGTCCAAAGGTCCCATCGACTGGTTCTCGCGAAAGCTGGCCCGGAAGTTGCCGATAAACCGCGTTATTGTGACGAATCGTCAGCGCCTATGACGGTCTTGAGAATCGGCAAACGCCCGACGGCGTTGCAAATTTTATAATCTGCCCATGAGTGTCTTCGCCCTCGGCCTGAACCACACGACGGCTCCGCTGGATTTGCGGGGCCGTTTTGCGTTCACGCTCGAGCAGTTGGCGCCGACCCTGCAGGGCTTCCGCGAGCGGGTTGCGCGCCCGAGCGGCAGCCCCGAGGCGGCGATCCTGTCCACCTGCAACCGCACCGAGCTGTACTGCGCGGCCGAGCCGGCGCTGGTGCGCCCGGCCATCGACTGGCTGGCCGGCGTGGGGGGCGTGGCGAGCCACCACTTCATGGACCACGCCTACGTGCTGGAGGGCGGTGCCGCAGCGCGCCATGCCTTCCGCGTCGCGAGCGGCCTCGATTCGATGGTGCTGGGCGAGCCGCAGATCCTCGGCCAGATGAAGCAGGCGGTGCGCGAGGCCAGCACCGCCGGCACGCTGGGCACCACGCTGCACCAGATGTTCCAGCGCTCGTTCGCGGTCGCGAAAGACGTGCGCACCTCCACCGAGATCGGCTCGCACTCGATCAGCATGGCCGCCGCCGCGGTGCGCCTGGCGTCGCAGCTGTTCGAGGACCTGCGCGAGACCAAGGTGCTGTTCGTCGGCGCCGGCGAGATGATCGAGTTGGTCGCCACGCACTTCGCGGCCCGCGCGCCGCGCGCGATGGCCGTGGCCAACCGCACACTCGATCGCGGCGAGAAGCTGGCCAGCCGCTTCGGCGCCGAGGCGATCCGCCTGTCCGACCTGCCGGCCCGGCTCGGCGAATTCGACGCCGTCATCTCGTGCACCGCCAGTTCGCTGCCGATCATCGGCCTGGGCGCCGTCGAGCGCGCGCTGAAGGCGCGCAAGCACCGGCCGATGTTCATGGTCGACCTGGCCGTGCCGCGCGACATCGAACCCGAGGTCTCGCGGCTGAACGACGTCTACCTCTACACCGTCGACGACCTGTCGGCACTGGTGCAGACCGCCGGCGAGAAGCGCCAGGCCGCGGTCCAGCAGGCCGAAGTCATCATCGAGAGCGGCGTGCAGAGCTTCGTGCACTGGCTCGACCAGCGCGGCACCGTGCCGCTGATCCAGGCGCTGAATGCGCAGGCCGACGACTGGCGCGCCGCCGAGATCGCGCGCGCCCGCAAGATGCTCGCGAAGGGCGAGGACCTCGATGTGGTGCTCGATGCGCTGACCCGCGGCCTGACCCAGAAGATGCTGCACGGCACGCTGGCTGAACTGCATGCCGCCGACGGCGAACAACGCGCCGCGCTCGCGCAGACGGTGTCCCGCCTGTTCCTGCGCGGTGCCCCCCGCAAGCCGGGCGACGGCCACCACTAGCGACGCCCCGTCGTCCGCCGCATGAACGGCGGGGCGGGCGCACCCTGTTGCGGCTTCGGCCGCGCGCCAGCTCCGCGAACCTTTTCCGGAGCCCCGATGAAAGACACCCTCCGCCAGCAGTTCGAACGCCTCGCGTTGCGGCTGAGCGAACTCGACGCGACGCTCGCCGACCCCTCGGTGGTCAGCGACATGAACCGCTTCCGCGGCCTGACGCGCGAGCACGCCGAGGTCGACGGCGTGGTGCAGCGCTTTCGCCGCTACCAGCAGCGCGAGCGCGACCTGCTGGCCGCGCGCGAGATGCTGGCCGACGCGGACCTCGCCGAGATGGCGCGCGAGGAGATCGCCGCCGCCGAGGCCGACCTCGAACGCCTGCAAGGCGAGCTGCAGACCGCGCTGCTGCCGCGCGATCCGGACGACGGCCGCAATGCCTTCCTCGAGATCCGCGCCGGCACCGGCGGCGACGAATCGGCGCTGTTCGCCGCCGACCTGCTGCGCATGTACACCCGCTATGCGGAGCGCTGCGGCTGGCGCACCGAGCTGATGTCGGAGAGCATGTCCGATCTCGGCGGCTACAAGGAAGTGGTGCTGCGCGTCGACGGCGACGACGTGTACGCGCGGCTGAAGTTCGAATCGGGCGGGCACCGCGTGCAGCGCGTTCCGCAGACCGAGACGCAGGGGCGCATCCACACCAGCGCCTGCACCGTCGCGGCGATGCCGGAGCCCGACGAGGCCGAGGAGATCCAGCTGAACCCGGCCGACCTGCGCATCGACACCTTCCGCGCGAGCGGCGCCGGCGGCCAGCACGTCAACAAGACCGACAGCGCGATCCGCATCACCCACCTGCCGACCGGGCTGGTCGCAGAATGCCAGGACGACCGCTCGCAGCACCGCAACAAGGCGAAGGCGCTGGCCGTGCTGGCGGCGCGGCTGCGCGAGAAGGACCGCAGCGAGCGCGCCGCCAAGGAGGCGGCCACGCGCAAGGGGCTGATCGGCAGCGGTGACCGCAGCGACCGCATCCGCACCTACAACTTTCCGCAGGGCCGGCTGACCGACCACCGCATCAACCTGACGCTCTACAAGCTGCAGTCGGTGATGGAAGGCGAGCTCGACGACGTGGTGG
>NZ_JBFUGW010000251.1:0-9153 GCF_056402735.1 Rhizobacter sp. P3_C12 | reverse complement strand
ACGCTGAACCTCGCGACGCCGCTCGCGCTGCGCGGCGCGCCGGTGCAGCTCGCCATCAGCAAGGGCCTGCTGTCGGTGGTCGACGTCGACGAGGGCGACCTGTTCAGGCAGGGTGGCGCGGCCACCAGCTTCAGCAAGACGATCGACGCCGAGCAGGGCAAGGTGCAGGCCGGCGCGATCCGCAACCAGGCCACCGGCGCGAACGGCCAGGGCAGCCTGCTGAGTGTGCGGCTGAAGGCCACCGCCGCCGGCACCGCGGAGCTGACGACGCTCGGCGTGCAGCTGCTCGGCCTCGACGGCCCGGCACAGCCGATCGGCCTGCCGCCGCCGCTGAAGGTGATCGTCAAATGAGCCTCTTGCCCGTCCTGCCGCGGCGGATCCGCGCCGCCGGCTACACGCTGATCGAGCTGGTCGTCGTGCTGGCGGTGCTCGGCGTGCTGGCCGTCGCGGTCTTCCCGCTGGCCGAGGTCACGCTGCAGCGCGAACGCGAGCGCGAGCTGAAGCAGGCGCTGTGGCAGATCCGCGAGGCGATCGATGCCTACAAGCGCGCCAACGACAAGGGCCAGCTGTCGCAGCCGGCCGGCGCCACCGGCTACCCGCCGAGCCTGCAGGCGCTGGTCAGCGGCGACACCGGCCTGCCGGGTGCGCAGCGCATGGTCTTCCTGCGCCGCATCCCGCGCGACCCGTTCGCCAGCGCCGAGCTGCCGGCCGAGCAGACCTGGGGCCTGCGCAGCTACCTGTCGACGGCCGAGCAGCCGCAGGCCGGCGCCGATGTCTACGACGTGTTCTCCCGCTCGACGCGCAGCGGGCTGAACGGCGTGCCGCTGAGGGACTGGTGATGCAGGTCATGCGCAAGGCACGCGGCTTCACGCTGATCGAGCTGATGGTGGTGATGGCGGCCATCGGCCTGCTGCTGGCCATCACGGTGCCGCGCTATGCCGAGCATGTCGACCGTGCGCGCGAAGTGGTGCTGCGCCAGAACCTCGCGGCGGTGCGCGATGCGATCGACAAGTTCTACGCCGACCGCGGCCGCTACCCGGCGGCGCTGCAAGAGCTGGTGCAGGCGCGCTACCTGCGGCAGCTGCCGGTCGATCCGGTGACGGACCGCATCGACACCTGGGTGCTCGTGAACTCCGACAGCGGCGCCGCCGCGGGGGTGTCGGACGTGCACAGCGGTGCGCCGGGGCAGGCGCGCGACGGGAGCCCCTATGCGAGCTGGTAGGCCACCATCGCGCGGATTCACCTACGTGATCGTGCTGCTGCTGGTCGCGCTGCTCTCGCTCGGCCTGTCGATCGCCGGGCCGCGCTGGGCCGATGCGGCGCAGCGCGAGCGCGAGGACGAACTGGTGCGCATCGGCACGCTGTACGCGCAGGCCATCACCCGCTACCGCGAGGCCTCGCCGGGCTCGCTGAAGCAGTACCCGGCCTCGCTCGACAACCTGCTGCTGGACAACCGCTTCGTCGGCACGCGCCGCCACCTGCGCCGGCTCTACACCGACCCGCTGGTGCCGGGCCGCCCGCTCGGCGTCGTGCGCGGCGCCGACGGCAGCGTGCGCGGCGTGTTCAGCACCAGCGAGGCGCAGCCGCTGCGGCGCACCCCGCTGCAGATCGACGGCCTGGCCGACATGCCGCCCGCCGCGCAGTACAACCAATGGGTCTTCATGGCCAAACCGATCGCATCGACATCATGATCAACGCTTCCCGCCGTGGCTTCACGCTGCTCGAACTCCTCGTCGTGATCCTGATCATCGGCCTGCTGACCGGCATCGTCGGCCCGCGCTTCCTCGGGCAGATCGGCCGCTCGGAGGTCACGGCCGCGAAGGCTCAGCTCGATGCCTTCGACAAGGCGCTGCAGGCCTACCGCATCGACACCGGCCGCTTCCCGACCACCGCGCAGGGCCTGCAGGCGCTGCTGGTCGCGCCCGCCGACGAGCCGCGCTGGCGCGGCCCCTACCTGCGCGGTGCGCTGCCGCAGGATCCGTGGGGCAGTGCCTACCAGTACCGCGCGCCCGGCCTGCAAGGCCAGGAGTTCGAGTTGCTGAGCCTGGGCAAGGACCGCGCGCCCGGCGGCACCGACGACGACGCCGACCTGACGCGCTGAACCGCGAGCACCGCCATGCAGTTCAAGGTCCGCTACTACGACCCCGGCCAGGCCGCCGTGCTGGAGCGGCTGGCGCAGGCCGAGTCGCTGCAGGCGGTGCAGGCGCAGCTGGCGGGTGAAGGCCTGGTGTTCGTCGGCGCCGAGGCACAGCCGGGCGGGCCGGCGCGCACGCCGCTGCTCGGCGGCGGCGCGGGGGCATTCAACGTGGCGTGGTGGTGCCGCGAGCTGCGCACGCTGCTGCAGGCCGGCATGACGGTGGTCGAGGCGCTCGAGACGCTGCAGGCGCAATCGTCGCAGGGCGCGCGCGGCGACATCCAGGCCGAGCTGCTGCGCGCGCTGCGCGAGGGGCGGCCGCTGTCGAAGGCGATGCACGAGTCGCAGGCCTTCCCGCCGGTGCTGGTGGCGAGCGTGAAGGCCAGCGAGCGCACCAGCACGCTGGGCAGCGCACTGGCCGATTTCCTGGCGCACGACGAGATGATGGGCGCCCTGCGCAAGCAGGTGGTCAGCGCGGCGATCTACCCCGCTGTGGTCGTGACGCTCGGGCTGCTGATCACGCTGTTCCTGCTGCTGTACGTGATCCCGCGCTTCTCGGGCATGTACGTGGATTTCCACGGCAACCTGAGCCTGCCGACGCAGGTGCTGCTGGGTTTCAGCAAGGCCGTCTCGCAGCACACCGCCCAGGTGGCCGCGGGCCTGGCGGCGCTGGTGGTGGGCGGCGTGTGGTGGATCCGCTCGGGCGGCGCGATGCGCTTCGCGGTGGCGGTGGGCTCGCGCATCGGGCCGCTGCAGCGCCAGTGGGACCACTTCCGCTTGGCCAAGCTGTACCAGTCGCTCGCGCTGATGTTCCGCGGCGGCTACACGCTGGACGAGGCGATGGCGCTGTGCGAGACGCTGGGGCTCGGTGCGCGCATGAGCGAGGCGGTGGCGCGTGCGCGCGTCGACCTGGCGCGCGGCAAGCGCGTGTCGGCGACGCTGTCGCAGGCCGGGCTGACCGACACCGTGGCCGAGCGGCTGCTGGCGGTGGGCGAGCGCACCGGCAGCTTCGACGTGGTGCTGCAGACCATCTCGCAGCGCCATGCCGCGGCCTTCACCACCTTCGTCGAGCGGGCCACGCGGCTGGTGGAACCGGTGCTGCTGCTGCTGGTGGCGCTGCTGGTCGGCGGCATCGTCGTGATGATGTACATGCCGATCTTCGACATTGCCAATGGAGTGCGTTGATGGAGTGCGCTGAACGATGAGCAACCCGGGTATCGCCTCCCTGGCCCTCCCCGCCCTGATCGCCGACGCGCGGCGCCAGCACCGCGCCGGCGCCGGCACGGTGCTGGACGTGCTGCAGCGCAGCGCACCGCCGGAGCTCGCGCGCCGCTTGCGCGAGGAGGCCGGCGTCGCGGTGCTGGCGTCGGCTGGCGACGCGGCGCCCGACTGGTCGGCGTGGACGCGCGRGCAGGCGGTGCTGGCGCGCTGCGTGGTCGTCGCGGTGACCGTCGACGGGGCCCGGCAGCGCTGGCTCGCGATGGAAGACCCGTGGGACGACGCGAAGCTGCGCCGCATCAGCGGGCGCGTCGGCGAATCGCTGCAGCCGGCGGCGGCGAGCACGCAGGCGATGCGCGCGTGGCTGGGCGAGGCCGATGGGGCGGCGGTGCGCGAAGAGGCCGCGAAGCCCACGGCCGTGGCCGACGGGCCGATCGTCGGCTTCGTCGACAGCGCGATCCGCGCCGGCTTCCAGGCCGGTGCGAGCGACATCCACTTCGAATGCGACCGCGGCGGCGTGACGGTGAAGCACCGGCTCGACGGCGTGATGGCGCGCTTTGCGCGGCTCGACGGCGCGACGCAGGCCGAGGAGGTGATCTCGCGCATCAAGGTGCTGGCGCAGCTCGACATCACCGAGCGGCGGCTGCCGCAGGACGGGCGCTTCCGCATCGACATCCAGGGCGGGCGCATCGACCTGCGCGTGTCGATCATGCCGAGCGTGTTCGGCGAGGACGCGGTGCTGCGGCTGCTCGACAAGGCCCAGCTGCGCGAGAGCGATGCCACGGTGTCGCTCGACCTGCTGGGCTTCGACGCGACCGGCGCGGGCCTGATCCGCGAGCTGTCGATGGCGCCGAGCGGGATGATGCTGGTGACCGGGCCCACGGGCAGCGGCAAGACGACGACGGTGTATGCGGCGCTGTCCGAGATCAACACGGGGCTGGAGAAGATCATCACGATCGAGGACCCGGTGGAGTACGAGCTGGCGGGCGTGCTGCAGATCCCCGTCAACGAGCGCAAGGGGCTGACCTTCGCGAAGGGGCTGCGCTCGATCCTGCGGCACGACCCGGACCGCATCCTGGTCGGCGAGATCCGCGATGCCGAGACGGCCGAGATCGCGGTGCAATCGGCGCTGACCGGCCACGCGGTGTTCACGACGGTGCATGCGAACAGCCTGACCGACATCATCGGGCGCTTCCGGCATTTCGGGCTCGACATGTTCGGCTTCATGTCGTCGCTGAACGGGGTGGTGGTGCAGCGGCTGATGCGGCGGCTGTGCGCCGATTGCGCCGGCGAGCGCGATGCCACTGCGCGCGAGGCGCAGTGGCTGGGCGTGGTCGCGGAGCAGGGTGTGCGCGTGCCGCTGGCGGTGGGCTGCCCGCTGTGCCATGGCTCGGGCTACAAGGGGCGCTTCGTGATCTCGGAGGTGCATGTGATCGACGATGCGTTCCGCGACCACGTGACCGAGGGCTCGCCGCTGTCGGTGCTGAAGGGGCATGCGTATGCGGGCGGCACGCTGACGCTGGACCAGCAGTCGGTGCGGCGGGTGCTGCAGCGCCAGACCACGATCGAGGAGGTGCGGCGTGTCGTCGGTGCGATCTGAGGGGGCGCAGGCCTGGCTGGGCTTGCGGGGTGTGGCGTGGCGCTTTGGGGTGCAGCCGTGGAAGTGGCAAGCAGCCGACGGGCTGGAAGCCGGCGTGACGGCGGTTGCGGTGGCGCTGAAGGCCGATGCCGCGGTGCGCCGGCCGCAGCTCACGCTGTGGCTGGCCGGCAGCGTGGCGCGGCCGTTCATCGTGCAACCGGTGCCGGGACTGYGCAGCTGGACCGAGGCGCGCCGGCTGGCCGAGGCGCTGGCGCCCGATGAGACAGGGCTGACCGGGCCGTGCGAGGTGTGGCTGGATGCGGCGCCGCCTGGGCATGCGGTGCTGGGTGTTGCGATCGAGAGCGCGACGCGCGAGACCATCGGGCGCGTGCTGGCGGCGCATGGCGTGCGTGCTGTTGCGATGCGTCCATGGTGGACGGTGGCGTTGACGCGGGCGCTGGACGTGCAGCCGGCGCTGTCGCGCATCGTCGTCGCGGAGCCGGAGAGCCTGGTGGTGCTGGCGGGCCGCGACGGGGTGTTCAGTGCGGTGGCCACCTGTGCACCGTTGCCGTCGCCGGAGCATGCGGCGGCGTGGCTGCAGCGCTCGGTGCTGAGCCTCGGGATCGCCGACGGCGAGGGCGTGCGGGTGGCGCTGTCGGCGGGCGCGGGATTGGACGATGCCGTGATGGAGGCGTGGGCATGAGGCGCATCGAGGCCGACTTCATCCGCCACCGGCCGCCGGGGCGGGCATGGTGGGGCGCGACGGTGCTGTTGCTTGTGGCCGCGGTGGCGTTGGCGGCATGGGGCTGGACGGTGCGTGAGGACGCGGCCGGCGTGCGTGCGCAGATGCTGGATTGGAATGCGCGCATCGACGCGCTCGCGCACCAGGCTTCGCGGCGCGCCGAGCTGCCGAACGAGCCGCCGCCGGCCTATGCCGCCGACGCGCACTCGGCGTTGAAGCTGCAACGCGTGCCGGTCGACGCCGCGCTGGCCTCGCTCGAATCCGTGGGCACGGTGGGCGTGCTGCCGGTGTCGGTGGACATCAGCGCGGCCGACGCGACCGTGCGCGTGCAGGTCGAGTTCTCAAGCTACGAGGCGCTGCTGAAGTACCTGGAGGATCTCAATGCCGGGGAACCGAACGAGCGGTGGATCCTGGCGACGGCGCAAGGGACGGCACAGGGTGCCAGCGGGCGGCCGACAGCGTTGATCGTCTCGCGGTGGCGTGGGAGGGAATGACATGGGATCTCGCGATGACAGCTCAGCAAGTTCCTGAGCCTCATTCTTCGGCACCAGCCAGACACCATCGGCCTGACGCTGGATGCGCAGGGCTGGGCCGTCATCGATGAGCTGATTGCCAAGAGTGATGCCGCGGGAACGCGGCTCACACGGGACGAACTGCTGCAGCCGCAGTCGCGACAGCAGGTGCACCTGTCGGCCGATGAAGCAACGGCGCACTTGGTGGGGCAGCGTCATGGCAAGCCTGTCGAGCTGACGGTTGACGCGCTTCGCATGCACGCTGCCGGGTTCAAGTTCAATCGGGCGGACAACGGCGTCTGGCTCACGGATCAGGTGCCTCGGGAATTTCTGGTAGCCCGCTAAACAAAGTCGAAATGCTCCTCCATGACGGCAATCGCCTCGTCAACGTCTGCGCCGAGGAAACCGAGCACTTCCAGGAACCATGACAGCTGGTCGTCCTGGCCCGACACATTTTCTTTGCTCGGGTAAAGAAGGCACACGGCAAGACGAGCAACAACTGCCTCACCGCTCTCGAAATTCCGCAGTCCTCTTTCGTCCACGGCTTTCCACCAATGAGCAAGAGCGACACGCCTGTCATCCTCAGAGAGTTCCCCGGCGAGAAGCCCTTTGACGGTCGACAGAGGGTCATGGGCGGAAGAGCCGAATGAAATGCCGAGTCGCCCAACGACTCTCATCATGTAGAGCAGAAGCGACCGCAAGGATGCATCTGCGCTCTTCGGCCAGGCTATCGAGCCAATCGACTTGTTCAATGCATTGCTCCGAGCAAGTCCCTCAAATCTGTTCCCAGACACTTCTTCCTTCAAAGAACAACTCGAAGCCTCCACGGGCCGGCCAGAACGAGACCGTCTTTCTGCCAGTCGCATCGGCAGAGTGCTTCATCTCGATGGGATGCTGATTGCCAAACAGCCGAACCTGTACCGCCTTGCCAGGAGGCAACCGAAACTCGGTGCCCTCCGGCTCCAGATACAAGAGCAACTCGTCTGGGCTGTCATTCAGCAGATCAAACACGCAGGCCACTGTCAATTCCCATCTGGCACTAGACGCACACCATCGCGGCTCACATAGCAGTCGATGAATCCGGCGATTTCGCCCGGTGCGTAGATCGTGAGAAATGAATCATTCGGGGCGACGGTGAAGGACGTATTGTTCGTCACGTCGTCAAAGACGGCATGGATTTCAATGCTCTGGCCAGGCAGAACGATGAAGTATTCAGAGAGCGGCTCCAACAGTACTTTGACGGACGCAGAACTCTCATTCTGAAACGGCAATTTCGCAGTCATAGCAGGCACGGCAACTCCTATTTCCAAAGCTTGAGGATATCTTCCATGTACGCAGCACGCTGAGGTGCAACGGCTCCACCTCGACCCGCAGACACAGATTCTCTGTAAAGGTTTCGTGTGGCCTCGACCTCTGCTCTCGTCACACTCGCCTGGATTCGCTCAATAGTTGAAGCATCCAAAGCCTCTCTGGCGGCCTTCACTCCAGCTTCACCGTTCCCCCACCCGTAAATTTTCTTCAACTCAGGTGCCGTGCGTGCTGCAAACACTTCTTCTTTCGCGATTTCTCTCGCCCCTTTTGCAAGCGACAGAGCGACATCTGTGGCGACCTCTGCAACTTTAGGCGCAACCTTTTCAGCAACCGTCCCGGTAATTCTCGCCGCCGCTACTTCTTGACCGACAGGTAGAACCGCGACCACTGACGTGGTCCAATTCTGATGGACACCTCGATGGGAGATTTTCCCGCAGAGGACGAGAAGAGCATGACCGAGAAGAAGAGAGCCCGCCGGGCATTTGATGCGGCGTTCAAGCTGCAAGTGGTTCGCATGGTGCGAGACCAGGGATTGAGCGTCGGGCAGGTGTGCCGCGACATGAACTTGACGGACAGTGGCGTGCGCCGCTGGCTCGAGCAGTTCGACGAGGAAGCGGCGGGCCGCCCCGGCGCGGGCAAGCCGCTGACGGCGGAGCAGCAACGCATTCGCCAGCTCGAAGCCGAGAACCGGCAACTGAAGTCGGACAACGACCTGCTAAAAAAAGTGTCGGCCTTCTTTGCCCGGGAACTGAAGTGATTCACACGCTGATCACACAGTGGGCGGGGAAGGCCTCGATCAAACAGTTGTGCCGAGTGCTGGACGTCAGCCGCTCGGGATACTACGCCAAGCGCCAGCGCGAACCGCGCACGTGTGCCCAGGCTGCGCATGCCAAGGCCGTGTTCGAGGCCAGCGGGCGCAGCTACGGCAGCCGGCGCGTGAGCGCGGCATTGCGGGCGCTGGGCGTGAACGTGGGACGCCACAGAGCCAGAACGTTGATGCGCAGCCATGCGTTGCAGCCGCGTTGGCGGCGCAAGTTCGTTTACACCACCGACAGCCGTCACAGCTTGCCAGTGGCGGCCAACGTGCTGGATCGGCAGTTCCGTCCCGTGGCGCCGAACCGGGCCTGGGTCTCGGACATCACCTACATCCGCACGCGCAGCGGCTGGCTGTATCTCGCCGCCGTGCTGGATCTGTACTCGCGCCGAGTCGTTGGCTGGGCCATGGCGCCGAGCATGCCGGCACAGCTGGTGTGCCAGGCGCTGAACATGGCGATCGTCAGCCGTCGGCCCGCCCCGGGCTTGATCGTTCAT
The DNA here is from genome assembly GCF_056402735.1 of Rhizobacter sp. P3_C12. Classification (NCBI taxonomy): domain Bacteria; kingdom Pseudomonadati; phylum Pseudomonadota; class Betaproteobacteria; order Burkholderiales; family Sphaerotilaceae; genus Rhizobacter; species Rhizobacter sp. P3_C12. Next base: position 346 of record NZ_JBFUGW010000251.1, on the reverse strand, counting down.
TCCGATCGCGGCAGCCAGTACGCCAGCAGCGAGCATGCCACCTTGATCGCGAGCAACGACCTGGTTGCCAGCATGAGCCGCAAGGGCAACTGCTGGGACAACGCCGTGATGGAACGCTTCTTCCTGAACCTGAAGATGGAACGCGTCTGGCAGCGCGACTACGCCAATCACGCCGAAGCGATGATCGATGTCGCCGACTACATCGCCTGCTTCTACAACCCCGTCAGGCTCCATTCCACACTCGGCTATCGCTCGCCCGTCGAGCATGAGCGTCACGCCGAACACACTCACTGAGATTCAACCCAAACCAACTCATTGGCGTGTCCGAAAAGACTTGACCACGACA
>NZ_JBFUGW010000250.1:0-9183 GCF_056402735.1 Rhizobacter sp. P3_C12 | reverse complement strand
ACGCTGCGCGGCGACGACCTGCCCTACCTGGCCGACCACCAGGTGCAGGGCCGCGTGATCCTGCCTGCCACCGGCTTCCTCGAGATGGCGCTGGCCGCGAGCCGCGTGGTGCAGGGCGCGGCGCGTGCGGTGACCGATGTCGTGATCTCCGAGCCGCTGGTGTTCGCGCCCGGCGAAGCGCGCACGCTGCAGCTGCTGCTGCGCCGCAGTGCCGACACCCAGGCCGACACCTTCGAGATCCTGTCGCTCGGCGATGGCGAACCCGATGACGCCTGGCACACGCATGTGCAGGGCAGCTATGCCGATGCCGATGCCGCCCCTTCGCATGAACCGGCCGGCGCGATCGGCGCCCGCTGCACCGAATCGATCGACGCCGGCGGCCACTACGCGAACCTCGCCGCGCGCCAGCTCGCGTTCGGCCCCGCGCTGCAGGGCGTGCAGCGCATTGCCCGGCGCGACGGCGAGGCGCTCGGCGAGATCGCGCTGCCGCCCGCTGCCGGCCGCGCCGACTACGTGATGCACCCGGCGCTGCTCGATGCCGCGCTGCAGGTGATGGCCGCCGCGCTGCCGGCGCAGGCCGCTGCCGGCCGTGCGTACCTGCCGCTCGCGATCGGCCGCCTGGCGGTGCACCGCCCGCATGGCGAGCGGCTCAGCAGCCACGTGCGCATCACGCCCGGCGGCAGCGCCGACACGCTGAAGGCCGAGCTGGTGCTGTTCGACACGCACGGCACCGTCGCGACGATGCATGGCATCGCGCTGCGCGCCGCCCCGGCGCCGGCGAGCGCGGCCGCGAGCGAGCCGGTCTACCGCATCGCGTGGGAGCCGGTGCCGGACGCCCGCTGGCTGCCGGTGCCGGCCGAACTCGCCGCGCAGGCCGGGCCGCGCCTGGACGACCTGTCGCGCGAGCACGACCTGGCCGACTACCAGCAGGCCTTCGTCGCGCTCGAGGCGATGAGCGCGGCGTGGATCGCGCGCGCCCTCGTCGAACTCGGCTGGTCGCCGGCCACCGGCGAACGCGTGAACAGCGCCGAGTTGGCGGCCGCGCTGAACCTCGCGCCGCGCTACCACCGGCTGCTGCCGCGGCTGCTCGCGATCCTGGCCGAGGACGGCTGGCTGCGCCACGACGGCGATGCGTTCACGGTCGCGAACTGGCACCCGGTGCCCGACCCGGCGCAGCGCGTCGCGCCGCTGGTGCAATGCCACCCGGCTTCGCGCCCGCGCATCATGCTGACCGCGAACTGCGGCGCGGTGCTGGCCGACATCCTGGCCGGCCGCGCCGACCCGCTGCACCAGCTGTTCCCGAACGGCTCGGCCGAGCTGGCCGAGGCGCTGTACCGCGATGCGCCCGAGGCCAAGGCCTACAACCAGCTGCTGCGCGAGACCGTGCGCGCCGCCCTCGCGCGGCTGCCGGCCGGGCAGCGGCTGCGCATCCTCGAAGTGGGCGGCGGCACCGGCGGCACCACCGCGTGGGTCGCCCCGATGCTGCCGGCCGACCGCTGCGACTACCTGTTCACCGACATCGGCCCGCTGATGGTGGCCCGCGCCCGCGAGCGCTTCGGCGTGCACCCGTTCATGCGCTTCCAGCCGCTGGACCTGGAGGGCTCGCTGGCGGCGCAGCTGGCCGGGCAGCACTTCGACATCGTGATCGCCGCCAACGTGATCCACGCGACGGCCGACCTGGCGCGCACGCTGGGCCAGGTCCGCCAGGTGCTCGCGCCCGGCGGCACGCTGCTGATGCTCGAAGTGGCCGGCATGGAGCGCTGGATCGACATCACCTTCGGGCTCACCGACGGCTGGTGGCGCTTCACCGACAGCGCGCTGCGGCCGGCCTACCCGCTGCTGTCGCGCGGACGCTGGCTGGCGCTGCTCGACGAACTCGGCTTCGAGGCCGCGGCGATCGATGCGCCGCAGCCGAATTCACGCGAGGTGCTGCTGGCCGCGCGGCGACCGGTGCAGGCGGTGGATGCGCTGCCGGCGTCGAGCTGGCTGCTGGTCGGCGACCGCGGCGGCGTTGGGGAGGCGCTGGCGGCGCGCATGCGTGCCGATGGCCACGAGGTGGTGATCGCGCCGGCCGATGCCGAGCCGRCCGGCCTGCTCGCCGGCCGCCACCTGCGCGGCATCGTCCACCTCGGCGCGCTCGAACTCGCGGCGCCCGATGGGCGGTCCGCCGCTTCGCTGATCGACACGCAGCGCGCGAGCCTCGGCTCGCTGCTCAAGCTGGTGCAGGCGCTCGGTGCGCAGTCGTTCGCGGCCGGCACGACGCCGCGGCTGTGGATCGCGACGCGTGATGCGCAACCGGTCGTCGACGGCGACACGCCGAACCCGCTGCAGGCGCCGGTGTGGGGCTTCGCGAAGGTCGTCGCGCTCGAACACCCGGAGCTGCGCACGACGCGTATCGACCTCGACGGCCACGATGACGCGGGCGCGTTGTGGCAGGCCCTCTGCGCCGATGGCGACGAGCCGCAGCGCGCGCTGCGCGGCGACAAGGCCTTCGTCGCGCGGCTGGTGCACGGCAGCGCCGAGCCGTTCGATCCGGTGCCGGTGCGGCTCGAGAAGGCCGCGAGCGGCGTGTTCGACGAGATGCCGCTCATGCCGATGAGCCGCCGTGCGCCCGACCCCGGCGAGGTCGAGATCCGCGTGCGCGCGGCCGGCCTGAACTTCCGCGACATCATGAACGCCGTCGCGCTGCGCGCCGACCCGGAGCCGCTGGGCGGTGAATGCAGCGGCACCATCGTCGCGCTCGGCGAAGGCGTCGAGGGTTTCGCGATCGGCGATGCGGTGGTCGCGACCGGCGAGGCCTGCTTCGCCACCTACGTGACGACGGGCGTGCAGCACGTGGCGCCGCTGCCGCCCGGCATCGGCTATGCGGAGGGCGCGACGCTGCCGTTCGCGCTGATGACCGCCTGGCATGCGCTGCACGTGCTGGGGGGCATCCGCGCCGGCATGACGGTGCTGATCCACGCGGCTGCCGGTGGCGTCGGCATGGCGGCGCTGCAGATCGCGCTGCGCGCCGGCGCGACGGTGTTCGCGACGGCCGGCAATGAGGCGAAGCGCGCACTGCTGCGCGCGCACGGCGCCACCCATGTGCTGAACTCGCGCACGCTCGATTTCGAGGTCGAGATCGCGCAGCTCACCGAAGGCCGTGGCGTCGACCTGGTGCTGAACTCGCTGGCCGGCGAGTTCATCCCGGCCAGCGTGCGCAGCCTGTCGGCGCAGGGCCGCTTCCTGGAGATCGGCAAGCGCGACATCTGGAGCGGGTCGCAGTTCCGCGAGCTGCGCCCGCTGGCGCGCTACCACGCGATCGACCTGAACGCGCAGCGCTACCAGGACCCGGCCGCGGCGCAGGCGCTGTTCGCCGAGGTGATGGCCGCGGTGCAGCGCGGCGAGCTGAAGCCGCTGCCGCTGCATGCGTTCCCGCTGCAGCGCGGCGGCGAGGCCTTCCGCTTCATGGCGCAGGCGCGGCACACCGGCAAGGTCGTGCTGACGCAGCACGATGCGCTGCAGGCCTCGCTGCAATCGCTGACGCCGCGCGGCGTCTACCTCGTCACGGGAGGGTTGTCGGGCCTCGGGCTGCTGACGGCCGGCCGGCTGGTCGAGCGCGGCGCCAGGCACCTGGTGCTGGTCGGCCGGCGTGCGCCGTCGCCGGCGGCGCAGGCCACGCTCGACGCGATGCGGGCGCAGGGCGCGCAGGTGCAGGCGGTGCAGGCCGACATGTCGCGCGCCGACGAGGTCGCCCGCGTGCTGGGCGGCATCGCGCAGGGCGGGCAGCCGTTGCGCGGCGTGATCCATTCGGCCGGCGTGCTCGAAGACGGCGCGCTGCTGCAGCAGGACTGGCCGCGCTTCGTGCGCCCGCTCGGGCCCAAGCTCGACGGCAGCTGGGCGCTGCATGTGCTGACGCGCGGCGAGCCGCTGGATTTCTTCGTGTTGTATTCGTCGATGGCCTCGGTGCTGGGCTCGCGCGGCCAGGCGAACCATGCGGCGGCGAACGCGTTCATGGACGCGCTGGCGGCGCACCGGCGCGCGCTTGGGCTGCCGGGCCTGAGCATCAGCTGGGGCGCCTGGAGCGAGGTCGGCGCCGCGGCCGATCGCCAGGTGGACCAGCGTGTGGCAGCGCGCGGCATCGACGTGATCACGCCGACGCACGGGCTCGAACTGCTGGAGAAGCTGATGCGCGCCGAAGCCGCCCATGCGGGCGTGTTCCCGGTGCGCTGGGAGCGCTTCCTCGCGGGTGGCGATGCGCATGGCCGCTTCGTCGCGCATTTCACCGAGCACGCGAAGGGCGCGGTGAAGCCCGGCGCGAAGCACGCCGACGCGAAGCCCGCGGTGGCGGCCGGCGCGGCGCTGATCGACGAGTTGAAGCAGGCCACGCCGCAGCGCCGCCGCGAGCGGCTGCTGGGCTTCGTGGCCGAGCACGTCGCGCGCGTCGTCGATGCGCCGAGCGCCCAGGCGATCGACCCGCGCCAGCCGCTCAACGAACTGGGGCTCGATTCGCTGATGGCGGTGGAGCTGCGCAACCGGCTCGGCACCGGGCTCGGACTGGCGCGCAGCCTGCCGGCCACGCTGGTGTTCGACCACCCGACGCTGGAGGCGCTGGCGGCCTACCTCGAAGAGTTGGTGGTGCCCGTTGCGCCCGTGGCGGTGGCCAAGCCGGTCGACGCGGTCGGTGCGCTCGACGAGATGAGCGACGAAGAAGTCGAGGCGATGTTCGCCAAGAAATTGAAGAGGCCCTGAATGTCCGACTTCCTGGAACGCATCAGCCATTTCTCGCCGAAGCGCCTCGCGTTGCTGGCCGACGAGCTCCAGCAGCGCGTGCAGGAACTCGAAGGGGCCGCGCACCAGCCGATCGCGATCGTCGGCATCGGCTGCCGCTTCCCCGGCGGCGCTGACACGCCGGAGAAATTCTGGGCGCTGCTGCGCGACGGCGTCGACGCCATCACCGAGGTGCCCGCCGAACGCTGGGCCATCGACGACTGGTACGACGCCGATCCCGACCACCCCGGCACGATGAACACCCGCTTCGGCGGCTTCGTCGGCCCGGTCGACGGTTTCGACGCGCACTTCTTCGGCGTCTCGCCGCGCGAGGCGCTCAGCATGGACCCGCAGCAGCGCCTGCTGCTCGAGGTGGCCTGGCAGGCGCTGGAACACGCCGGCATCAATCCCGAACGCGTCGCAGGCAGCCGCACCGGCGTGTTCGTCGGGATGTCGGCCGGCGACTACTGGCAGCTGCTGCGCCAGGGCGGCGTCGACAGCTACGACGCCTACACCGCGTCGGGCATCGCGCACAGCATCGCGTCGGGCCGGCTCTCGTACGTGCTCGGTGCGCGCGGGCCCAGCGTCTCGGTCGACACCGCCTGCTCGTCGTCGATGGTCGCGATCCACCAGGCGGTGCACAGCCTGCGCCGCGGCGAATGCGACCAGGCGCTGGCGGGCGGCGTCAACCTGGTGCTGAGCCCGGAGATCACGGTCGCGCTGTCGCGCTCGCACATGATGGCGCCGGACGGCCGCTGCAAGGCCTTCGATGCGCGCGCCGACGGCTTCGTGCGTGGCGAGGGCTGCGGGCTGCTGGTGCTGAAGCGGCTGGCCGATGCGCAGGCCGATGGCGACACGGTGATCGCGCTGATCCGCGGCTCGGCCGCCAACCAGGACGGCCGCAGCAACGGGCTGACCGCGCCGAACGGCCCGGCGCAGGAGGCGGTGCTGCGCGACGCGCTGGCCGATGCGCGCGTGCTGCCGGCCGAGGTCGGCGTCGTCGAGGCGCACGGCACCGGCACCTCGCTCGGCGACCCGATCGAGGTGCAGGCATTGGGCGCGGTGATGGGCGAAGGCCGCGCGGCCGGTGCGCCGCTGCTGCTCGGTTCGGTGAAGGCGAACGTCGGCCACCTGGAGGCCGCGGCCGGCGTTGCCGCGGTGATCAAGATGGCGATGGCGCTGCAGCAGGCGCAGGTGCCGGGGCAGATCCACCTGCAGCAGCCGAACCCGTTCATTCCGTGGGACGAGCTGCCGGTGCGCGTGCCGACGGCGCTCGGGCCGTGGCCGACTCAGGCGCAACGCATCGGCGGCGTCAGCTCGTTCGGCTTCAGCGGCACCAATGTGCACCTGGTGATGGCACAGGCGCCCGAGGTGGCGCCGGTGGCGGTGAACCCGCGGCCGCTGCAACTGCTGACGCTGTCGGCGCGGCAACCGGCGGCGCTGCGCGAACTGGTGCAGCAACACCTGCCGTTGCTCGCCGATGGCGCGCCGTTGGCCGACCTCGCTTTCAGCGCGAGCACCGGCCGGGCGCGTTTTGCGCAGCGGCTCGCGGTGAGTGCTGCGACGCCGGCCGACGCGCGGCAGCGCCTGTCGGCCTGGTTGTCCGGCGAGGAGGTCGCGGGCGTGTTCGCCGGCACCGCGCCGGCGCGGCCGCCGAAGCTCGCGTTCCTGTTCACCGGCCAGGGCTCTCAATCGATCGGCATGGCGCGCGGGCTGTACGACAGCGAACCGGTGTTCCGCACGGCGCTGGAGCGCTGCGCCGCGGGGCTGCAGCTGCCGATGCCCTTGCTCGACGTGCTGTTCCGCGATGGGGCGCCGCTCGACGACACCGAGTACACGCAGCCGGCGCTGTYCGCCGTCGAGTACGCGCTTGCGACGCTGTGGATGTCGTGGGGCGTGCAGCCGCAGGCGGTGATGGGGCACAGCGTCGGCGAGGTCGTCGCGGCCTGTATCGCCGGCGTGTTCAGCCTGGAAGACGCGCTGCGGCTGATCGCCGAACGCGGCCGCCTGATGGGCGCGCTGCCGCGCAACGGCGCGATGCTCGCGGTGATGGCGAACGAATCCCGCATCGCCGACCTGCTGGCGCCGTGGCGCCGCGAGGTGTCGGTGGCCGCGGTCAACGGGCCCGACAACATCGTGATCTCCGGCCTCGCGATGGCGGTCGATGCGATCGCCACGCAGCTGCAGGCGGCCGGCCTGGTCGTCACGCGGCTGAAGGTCTCGCACGCGTTCCATTCGCCGCTGATGGCGCCGATGCTCGATGCCTTCGGCCAGGTGCTGCAGACGATCCACTACAGCGCGCCGCGCATCGACCTGGTCTCCAACGTCACCGGGCGCTTGATCGGCGACGAGATCGCCCACCCGACCTACTGGCGCGAGCACGTGATGGCCGCGGTGCGCTTTGCGCCGGCGATGCAGTCGCTGGCCGATGCCGGCTGCGAGCTGTTCCTGGAGATCGGCCCGCACCCGACGCTGCTCGGGCTGGGCCGTGCCTGCCTGCCGGAGCGCGGCGACTGGCTGCCGTCGCTGCGACGCGGCAAGCCCGACAGCGAGCAGATGCTGGACAGCCTCGCGGCGCTGTACGTGCAGGGCGTCGAGATCGACTGGCAGGGCTTCGGTGCCGGCCGCGGCGGCCGCCGCGTGCCCTTGCCGACCTATCCGTTCCAGCGCGAGCGCTACTGGCCCGCGTTCGCGAGCGCGGCGCGGCCGTCGCCCGCCGCGCCGGTGGCCGTGGCCGCCGACACCGGCCTCGCGCCGCGCGTGCAGCAGATGCTGCACGAGATCGCCTGGCGAGATTCGGTGCGCCCCGCGCTGCACCCGCTCGCCCCGGCCGAACTCGCCAGCCGCGTGCTGCCCCGCATCGACGCCCTGGCCGCGCAGAACGGCCTCGACGCCTACGCCGGTTTCCTGGGCGGCCTCGACCACCTGGCCTCGGCCTACGTCGTGCGTGCGCTGCGAGCACTCGGCTGCAGCTTCGCCCCCGCCACCGCGATCGACCCGGCGCGCTTCGACACACTGCCGGCGCACGCCCGCCTCGTGCAGCGCATGCTGGCGATCCTGGCCGAGGACGGCATCCTGGTGCGCGACGGCAGCAGCTTCGTCGTGCGCCGCACGCCCGACGAGACCGACCCCGAAGCGCTCGCCGACGACCTGCTCGCCCGTCACCCGGAAGGCGAGGCCGAACTGGTGCTCACGCGCCGCTGCGGCCGCGAGCTGGCCGCGGTGCTGCGCGGCCGGGCCGACCCGCTCGCGCTGCTGTTCCCCGGCGGCTCGCTGGCCGACACCGAGCGGCTGTACCAGAACTCGCCGCCCGCGAAGACCTACAACAGCGTGATCGCCGAGACGGTGCGCGCGCTGGCCGCCGCGTGGCCGGCCGGCCGGCCGCTGCGCGTGCTGGAGATCGGCGCCGGCACCGGCAGCACGACGAGCCACGTGCTGCCGATGCTGCCGGCGCAGGGCGTGCGCATCGACTACACCTTCACCGACGTCTCGCCGCTGTTCCTGAACCGCGCCCGCGAGAAGTTCGCGGCGCACGGCTTCATGCGCTACGAGCTGCTCGACATCGGCCGCGCGCCGGCCGAGCAGGGCTTCGCGGCCGGCGGCTACGACCTGGTGCTCGGCGCCAACGTGCTGCACGCCACGCCCGACCTCGACGTGACGATCCGCCATGTGCGGCAACTGCTCGCGCCCGGTGGCGTGCTGGTGCTGCTCGAAGGCACGACGCCGCAGCGCTTCGGCGACCTCACCGTCGGCCTGCTCGACGGCTGGTGGGCCTACACCGACACCCAGCGCCGCAGCTATGCGCTGATGCCGCGCGAGGGCTGGACGACGCTGCTGTCGCAGCACGGCCTGCAGGGCGCCACGCCGCTGCCGGGCGCGACGACGCACCCGGTGCTGGCGCAGCAGGCGGTGTTCGTCGCGCAGGCGCCGGTGGCCGCGGTCGAGCGTGAACCGTCGCGCTGGCTGGTGCTGGCCGACCGGGCCGGTTTCGCGGACGCGTTGATCGGCGAGTTGCGCCGCGCCGGTGACCTGCCGGAGCTGGTGGCACCGACTGCCGACGCACTCGCGCAAGCCTTGCGCAGCCCGCTGCCGTGCCGCGGCGTCGTGCAACTGCAGGCGCTGGACCTCGCGGCCCACGCCGGGCTGTCGACCGACGACCTCTTGCGCGACCAGCAGTTCATCGTCAGCGCGCTGCTGCAGACGGTGCAGGCGATGGCGGCCCAACCCGGGTCGTCGCGGCCCGGGCTGTGGATCGCGACGCGCGGCGCGCAGGCCACGCACCGCCATGAAGGGGCGAACCCGGCGCAGGCCACGGCCTGGGGCATGAGCCACGTGGTCGCGATCGAGCACCCCGAGTTGCAATGCCGGCGCATCGATCTCGATCCGGCCGCCGATGCGGCAGCCGCGGCCACGGCGCTGGTGGCCGAGCTGCAG
>NZ_JBFUGW010000249.1:0-9333 GCF_056402735.1 Rhizobacter sp. P3_C12 | reverse complement strand
GGCCAGCAGCGCGGCGGCCAGGCGCGGTGTCTCGCCCGCCACCCACAGCGCCAGCCCGCCGACGGTGGCGACCAGCGCGATGCGGTCGCGCAGCGGCGAGGCCCTCAGTTGCAGCCCGGGCGTCGCGTTCATCGTGAAGGCCGGGATCACGCGGCCGCCCATCACCGTCTCCAGCACGACGATGAGGGCCAGGCCGGCGTGCAGCGGCGCCATCGCATCGAACGCCAGCGCACCGCTGGCCGCGAGGTGGAAGCCGAGGTTCGCGAGGCCCAGCAGCGCGAGCAGCACGGCGATGCCGGCATTGCGCAGGTTGCGCGAGCGGATCACCAGGTCGGCGAACAGCGCGGCCACCAGCGGCAGCAGGGTCACGTCGAGCAGGAAGAACATCGGGTAGGGCGCCCACAGCCCGGCCACGCGCGCGACCAGCCACAGCGCGGCCAGCGCGCCGAGCAGGCCGCCGCGCGGCGTCGGCAGTTGCGTCCACAGGCGGCCGGCGGTGAGCAGGAAGCCGATCACCACCGCGCTGACGACGCCGAAGATCATCTCGTGCGCATGCCACAGCGCGGGGGCGAGCGTGCCGGGCAGCGCGAGGCGGCCAGTGAAGACGAAGAACCAGGCCGCCATCAGCGCGACCGCACCCGTCGCGGCCGCCAGGTAGAACGGGCGGAAGCCCAGCCTCAGCAGCGGCCACCCGCGAGGCGCCGGTGGCTTCGCCCGCGGCGACGGGACGGCGACGCGGATGGGACGGAACGAGGAGGCGGCGGGCGTGGACATGGTGGGCGTTTATTGATGTATTTAATCTGCATCTTAAATCCGGCAGGCCCGCCATGGCAAGAAAGAAGGCATGCCACTTTGTCCCACCCCAAAGTAAACTCCGGCATGCTTGTTTGCTGGAGCGTCCTGTGCGCCTGACCGTCTACACCGACTACACGCTGCGCGTGATGATGTACCTCGCGGTGGCGTGGCCGACGGGTCGTGTCGCGACCATCGACGAGATGGCCGGCGCGTACGACATCTCGCGCAACCACCTGACCAAGATCGTCCACGAGCTCGGCCTGAACGGTTTCATCGCGACGACGCGGGGCCGTGCCGGCGGTGCGATGCTGGCCCGCCCGCCGAACGAGATCTCGATCGGCGACATCGTGCGCATGGCCGAGAAGGACTTCGCGGTGGTCGCGTGCCACGACAGTGCGGTGCCGCACGGCTGCCGGATCTACGCGGCCTGCAACCTGAAGCGCGTGCTGGCCCGTGCGGTCGACGCCTTCATGGCCGAACTCGACGCGATGACGCTGCAGGACGCGATCACCGTGCCGACGGTGGCCGCCTCGCTGCTGGGCATGGGCGCGCAAGATCGGCCGGTGCGGGTGATGCGTTCGCGGCCACCGGTCGCGAAGAAGGCGCCGCGGAGCGCCCGAAGTTCGTAGCCCGGATGCGAATCCGGGAGCGGCCTCCGGATGGGCATCCGGGCTCTCGGTGATCCATCGGGCGTACCTGGTGCGGGAAGGTCAAACTCGCCGAGAATGCCGGCGTGATCGTCTACCTCATCCTCGCCGCCGCTGGAGTTGCCTTCAGCCTTGCCGTGCTTGCAGCGATCGTCTGGGCATTGACCCGACCGAGTGATCGCATCCAGATGGCCGGCCTCTGCCTCTTCGGCTGCATTGCCCTGTATGGCGCCGGGGCCGTGCAGCTCCACGATGCCGACGCCATGCTGGGCATCCTGGCGGGTGCGTATGCCTTGGTGCTGTATGGCGTGCTTGCCGCCTTCGCCGTCTTCCAGCAGCGCTGGGCATGGAAGGCCACCAAAGGGAACGCGCCAGGTCATGACGGGATTCACCGCGTGAGGGGAGTGGGTGAAGCCGCCCTCATGAAGCGCAAGTCGCCTGCATGACTTACCTCGGTGTCCTGCTGATGACGGCGGTGAACGGCCTCCTCCTGCTCTTTGCATCGCTGCTGGCGGCGGGCGGCGACGGAAGCGCAGACGGGATCATGAAAGTCCGGCTGTTCGGCTATTGCTGGATCGCCGTCTTTACCATTGCGGCGCTCGTGCTTTGCGCACGAGGCAAGGGCGGCTCAGGCGTGGCCGTCGCCGGCGCTGCGCTTCCTGCGGCGTTCGTCGTGGGCTTGCTTGTTGTCATCGGTGGGAGTTTCCTCGGCTTCAACATCGGGTAAGGTATTTGTCGAAGCGAACCCGTAACGATTCGACGAAGCCGAACCATGAGAATTTCTCTCGCATTGAGATGGTTTGCAGCGGTGGCTGCATTGGCGACGAGCGCCTGCAGCACCCCGCTGGGGCCGCAGCATGCTTACCCTGCACCTCAACGCGCCGTTACCGAATTGGCGCTGGTTCGCTCGGGGTTGCCGCAATACCGCGACCCGGGGTGCCCTGTCGTCGGGGTCGGCACGATCCAGATTCTTGCCGTCGATGGACAGCGTCTGTTCACTTACCCCGCGGATCCTCCCCGCTCCGTCTACGTGTTGCCTGGCAAGAGATCGGTGACCGTCAAGTTCATGACCACACCCCAGCAGGTGGGTGACACGACAGCCTCGCCGGTCTTCGATTCCTACTCCGGACAACCGACCGTGATGCTGGACCTCACCGCGGGCGAAATCGTCCGCCTTGACGCCGTGATCGATCGGGTCAACAAGCGTTTCGGCATTGTCGCGAAGCGTCAATCGCCGACGGAATGCTGGCCGGGCGACAAATAGCTGTGCCTGGCCCGGTTCAAAGTGGAAACGGTGGCGGGCCGAGCACACCGAGTGGTGGGCGACGCAATCCGAGAATTCCCGTTTTCGGGGCCCGTTGCGGCCGGTGCACGCCTTTGACGCTCCGCGCTCAAAAACGGCCACGCCGCACATAGACTACCGGTCATCGCATTTTCCGATCCATGTCCAGGACCATCGAGATGACCGAACTGAAGGGTATGTCGTACGCGGAGCTGCGCGCTCTGCTGGAGCAAACCGAAGCCGCACTGGCCGCCAAGCGCACCGAGGAACTGAAGGTTCTGGCGGACGGCTACGCCAAGAAGCTGCAAATGGGCGGCTTCACCATCGCCGAGGGCATCGAGGCGCTGAAGCCCTACCTGCCTGCCAAGCCCGTCAAGACGCCGTCGGCGCCCGGCGAAGAGCGCAAGGCCAAGTACGCGAACCCCGCCGACCCCAGCCAGACCTGGGTCGGCATGGGCAAGCCGCCGCAGTGGTTCCGGGATCAGCTCGCCGCCGGCCGCTCGCGCGAGGACATGCAGATCTCCTGACAACTTCCCTGAGAGGACACGCCATGGCCATCGCCACGCTTGCCGTCTGGCACGAACTCGTCGCGACACGCAACGCGAAGGGGCTCGGGGCGCTGCTTGCCGACAACGTCGTCTTCCACTCGCCGGTGGTGCACACGCCGCAGGTGGGGAAGGCCGTCACGGCGCAGTACCTCGGCGCGGCCTTCCGCGTGTTCTTCAACGAGAGCTTCCGCTACGTGCGCGAAGTCGCCGGCCCGCGTGACGCGGTGCTCGAGTTCCAGGTGGAAATCGACGGCATCGCCGTCAACGGCGTCGACATGCTCACCTGGGACAACGATGGACGGATCGTCGACTTCAAGGTGCTGATCCGGCCGCTGAAGGCGATCAACCTGATCCACCAGAAGATGGGCGCGATGCTGCAGGCGCAGCAGTAGCCGCACGATCAGGCGTCCGATCCGCTCACCTCGCAGCGGAACGCCAGCCAACTCGCGGCCACCCGCTGCAATGCCGCCACGTTGCCGGTCGTTTCCAGTTGCACCGCATCGCTGGCCCTATCGTCGGTCGCATGCGCCGCGCCGCCGGCCTGCCACAGTTGTGCCGCGCGACGCGCCACCGCATCGGCGGTGTCGATGATCTGCACCTGCGGCCCCATCGCGTCCGCGATCAGGTGTTGCACGAAAGGGTAGTGCGTGCAGCCCAGCACGACGGTGTCGACGCCTGCATCGCGCAGCGGTGTGCAATACCGCTCGACCATCGCCCGCAGTTCGGGCGTGTCGAGCGCGCCCCGCTCGATCAGGTCGGCCAGGCCGGGGCAGGGCTGGGCCGTGATCTGCACCGCATCGCCCTGCCGCGCCAGCAGCTGCCGGAACTTCTCGCTGCGCAAGGTGCCGGTGGTGGCCAGCACRCCGATGCGGCCGTTGCGGGTCGCGGCCACCGCCGGCTTCAGCCCCGGCTCGACGCCGACGATCGGCAGCGCCGGCCAGCGCTCGCGCAGGCTCGCGACCGCCGCGGCCGTCGCGGTGTTGCACGCGACCACCAGCAGCTTTGCGCCCTGCGCCACCAGGTGCTGCGCCATGCGCTGCGAGCGCTCGACGATGAAGGCCTCGCTGCGGTCGCCATACGGCGCGTTCGCCGAATCGGCCAGGTAGCGCAGCGGCGCCTGCGGCAGCTGCCGGTGCAAGGCCCGCAGCACCGAGAGCCCACCGAGCCCCGAATCGAACACGCCGATGGGGTCGACGGCAGCGGATTCAGGGGGCTGTGGCTCGGGCATGGCGGCGCAGTCTAGCAACGCATTCGAAGCGAACGTCGCGCGGGTGACGCGAAAACCGCCCCGACCTGTGCGAGAATAAAAAAAGCACGATCGTTCTATTTCGATGCCGCAGCAGGGTCTCCCCCGGCGCCGCGCGCGGGGTGCCCGAGGCCCCGCCACTAGAATCGATCAACCCTTTCAGAGTCATCAGGAGCGTGCGAATGAAGGTATTGGTCGCGGTCAAGCGCGTTGTGGACTACAACGTCAAGGTGCGGGTCAAGAGCGATGGCAGTGGCGTGGACATCGCCAACGTCAAGATGAGCATGAACCCGTTCGACGAGATTGCCGTCGAAGAAGCGGTTCGATTGAAGGAGAAGGGCGCGGTGACCGAGGTCATCGCCGTCTCGCTCGGCGTCACGCAGTGCCAGGAGACGCTGCGCACCGCGATGGCGATCGGCGCCGATCGCGCGATCCTCGTCGAGACCACCGAAGAGCTGCAGCCGCTGGCCGTCGCCAAGCTGCTGAAGGCACTGGTCGACAAGGAGCAGCCGGGGCTCGTGATCCTCGGCAAGCAGGCGATCGACGACGACTGCAACCAGACCGGGCAGATGCTGGCCGCGCTGGCCGACCTGCCGCAGGCCACCTTCGCGAGCAAAGTCGAGATCGCCGATGGCGCCGCCCTCGTCACGCGCGAGGTCGATGGCGGCCTCGAGACGCTGAAGGTCACGCTGCCGGCGGTCGTCACGACCGACTTGCGCCTGAACGAGCCGCGCTACGTGACGCTGCCCAACATCATGAAGGCGAAGAAGAAGACGCTCGAGGTGCTGAAGCCGTCCGACCTCGGTGTCGACGTGACGCCGCGCCTGAAGACCCTGAAGGTGAGCGAGCCGCCGAAGCGCAGCGCCGGCATCAAGGTGCCCGATGTCGCAACCCTCGTCTCGAAGCTCAAGACCGAAGCCAAGGTGATCTGACCATGACCGCACTCGTGATTGCTGAACACGACAACGCCTCGATCAAGGGCGCCACCCTCAACACCGTGACCGCGGCCGCCCAGTGCGGCGGCGAGGTGCACGTGCTCGTGGCCGGCAGCCATGCCGGTGCCGCCGCGCAGGCCGCCGCGCAGATCGCAGGCGTCACCAAGGTGCTGCATGCCGATGCCGCGTACTTCGAGCACGGCCTGGCCGAGAACGTCGCGGCCCAGGTGCTGGCGGTGGCCTCGGCCTACAGCCACATCGTGTTCCCGGCCACCGCCAGCGGCAAGAACATCGCGCCGCGCGTGGCCGCCAAGCTCGATGTTGCGCAGATCAGCGACGTGACCCAGGTCGTCAGCCCCGACACCTTCGAACGCCCGATCTACGCCGGCAACGCCATCGCCACGGTGCAGAGCGCCGACAAGGTGAAGGTGCTCACCGTGCGCACGACCGGCTTCGACCCGGCCGCCGCCAGCGGTGGCTCGGCAGCGGTGGAGAGCACGGCTGCCGTGGCCGACAGCGGCAAGAGCAGCTTCGTCGGCTCCGAGATCGCGAAGAACGACCGCCCCGAGCTGACCGCCGCGAAGATCATCGTCTCGGGCGGCCGCGCGCTCGGCTCCAGCGACAAGTTCAACGAGGTGCTGACGCCGCTGGCCGACAAGCTCGGCGCCGCGCTGGGCGCGAGCCGCGCCGCGGTGGATGCCGGCTACGCGCCGAACGACTGGCAGGTCGGCCAGACCGGCAAGATCGTCGCGCCGCAGCTGTACATCGCCGCCGGCATCTCGGGTGCGATCCAGCACCTGGCCGGCATGAAGGATTCGAAGGTGATCGTCGCGATCAACAAGGACCCCGAAGCGCCGATCTTCAGCGTGGCCGACTACGGCCTCGAGGCCGATCTGTTCACGGCCGTGCCGGAGCTGGTGAAGGCCCTGTAAGACCCGGAGCCTGCGCCGCAAGCAGTGCCCCGCAAGCCCGTTGGCTCGATCGAATCAACGGGCTTTCTTTTTGCCTGAACGAGAACAAGGAGACAACGATGAGCTACATCGCCCCCGTCAAGGACATGCTGTTCTGCATGAAGGAACTGGCCGGCCTGGAGGCCGTGGCGCAACTGCCCGGCTTCGAGGACGCCGGGCTGGAGACGGCGCAGGCGGTGCTCGAGGAATGCGCGCGCTTCAACCAGGAGGTGCTCGCGCCGCTGAACTTCGAGGGCGACAAGAACCCGTCGTCGTGGAAGGATGGCAACGTCACCACCACGCCGGGCTTCAAGCAGGCCTTCCGCCAGTTCGCCGAGGGCGGCTGGCAGGGCTTGCAGCACCCGTCGGATTTCGGCGGGCAGAACCTGCCGAAGACCATCGGCGCGGCCTGCATCGAGATGCTCAACAGCGCCAACATGAGCTTCGCGCTGTGCCCGCTGCTGACCGATGGCGCGATCGAGGCGCTGCTCACCGCCGGCACGCCGGAGCAGCAGGCGCTGTACCTGCCGAAGATGATCTCCGGCGAGTGGACCGGCACGATGAACCTGACCGAGCCGCAGGCCGGCTCCGACCTCGCGCTGGTGCGCACGCGCGCCGAGCCGCAGCCCGACGGCAGCTACAGGATCTTCGGCACCAAGATCTTCATCACCTACGGCGAGCACGACATGGCGGGCAACATCGTCCACCTGGTGCTGGCCCGCGTGGTCGGTGCGCCCGAGGGCGTGAAGGGCATCAGCCTGTTCCTGGTGCCGAAGTTCATCGTGAACGCCGACGGCTCGCTCGGCGCGCGCAACGATGCGCACTGCGTGAGCATCGAGCACAAGCTGGGCATCAAGGCCAGCCCGACCGCGGTGCTGCAGTTCGGTGACCATGGGGGGGCCGTCGGGCAACTCATCGGGCAGGAGAACCGCGGCCTCGAGTACATGTTCATCATGATGAACGCGGCCCGCTATGCGGTGGGCATGCAGGGCATCGCGGTGGCCGAGCGGGCCTACCAGAAGGCGGTGGCCTATGCGAAGGACCGCGTGCAGTCGCGCCCGGTCGACGGCTCGGTGGCCGGCAGCGCGAGCATCATCCACCACCCCGACGTGCGCCGCATGCTGATGACGATGCGCGCGCTGACCGAAGGCTGCCGCGCGATGGCGCTGACGGCCGCGGCCGCCTACGACGCGGCGCACGCCCACCCCGATGCCGAGGTGCGCCGGCAGAACCAGGCCTTCTACGAGTTCATGGTGCCGCTGGTGAAGGGTTACAGCACCGAGATGAGCCTGGAGGTGACGAGCCTGGGCGTGCAGGTGCATGGCGGCATGGGCTTCATCGAGGAGACCGGCGCGGCGCAGTACTACCGCGACGCGAAGATCCTGACCATCTACGAAGGCACGACCGCGATCCAGGCCAACGACCTGGTCGGCCGCAAGACGGCGCGCGACGGCGGCCAGACCGCGAAGGCGATCGCCGTGCAGATCGAGAAGACCGAGGCCGAACTCGACAAGCGCGACAGCCTGGCCGCGCGCGCGGTGCTGAAGCGGCTGGCCGCGGCGCGCGAGGCCTTCGTGCAGGTGGTCGAGTTCGTGGCCGGCTCGACCAAGGCGCATCCGAACGCGGTGTTCGCCGGCTCGGTGCCATACCTGATGCTGGCCGGCAACCTGATGGCCGGCTGGCAGCTGGCGCGTGCGCTGCTGGTGGCCGAGACGCAGCTGGCGGCCGGTGAGGGTGACAGCGCGTTCCTGCAGGCCAAGCAGGCGACGGCGCGCTTCTACGCCGAGCACATCCTGAGCCGCGTGCCCGGCCAGCGCGATGCCATCCTCGACGGTGCCGACAGCGTGATGGCGCTGGCGATGGACGCGTTCTGATCTGTCAATTCAACGGAGACCTGCCTTGTCGCTTCCGCCCGTTCTGCAGAACCTGCCGCTGCCGGTGATCGGCTCGCCGCTGTTCATCATCAGCAACCCCCAGCTCGTGATCGAGCAGTGCAAGGCCGGCATCGTCGGCGCGATGCCGGCGCTCAACGCGCGCCCGGCCGAGTTGCTCGACGAGTGGCTGGCCGAGATCACCGAGACGCTGGCGGCGCACGACCGCGCGCACCCGGAGCGCCCGGCCGCGCCGTTCGCGATCAACCAGATCGTGCACAAGAGCAACGACCGGCTCGACCACGACATGGCGCTGTGCGCGAAGTACAAGGTGCCGGTCATCATCACCTCGCTCGGCGCGCGCACCGATGTCAACGACGCGGTGCACGCCTGGGGCGGCATCGTGCTGCACGACGTCATCAACAACTTCTTCGCGAAGAAGGCGATCGAGAAGGGCGCCGACGGGCTGATCGCGGTGGCGGCCGGTGCCGGCGGCCATGCGGGCGTGAAGAGCCCGTTCGCGCTGGTGCAGGAGATCCGCACCTGGTTCGACGGCCCGCTGGCGCTGAGCGGCTCGATCGCGAGCGGTGACGCGATCCTCGCGGCGCGGGCGATGGGTGCCGACCTGGCCTACATCGGCTCGGCCTTCATCGCCACCGACGAGGCGCGCGCGAGCGACGACTACAAGCAGATGATCGTCGCCAGCAGCAGCGATGACATCGTCTACAGCAACCTCTTCACCGGCGTGCACGGCAACTACCTGAAGGGCTCGATCGTGAAGGCCGGGCTCGATCCGGAGAACCTGCCCGAGAGCGACCCGAGCAAGATGAACTTCGGCGGCGATGCACGCAAGGCCTGGAAGGACATCTGGGGCTGCGGGCAGGGGATCGGCGCGATCGACAAGGTGGTGCCGGCGCGCGTGCTGGTGGAGCGGCTGCACGGCGAGTACGAAGCGGCGCGGCGGAGGCTGGCGGTGGCCTGATCGGCGTCGGTCGGGAGCGATGGCAGAGAATGGCCCGATGAATGCACCCCCTGTCGGCCAGCCTGCCATCTCCGAAC
>NZ_JBFUGW010000248.1:0-9343 GCF_056402735.1 Rhizobacter sp. P3_C12 | reverse complement strand
CTCTCGGATCTCCAGACGCTCAAGGCGTATGTCGATCAGGGCAAGGAGCCGTGGACGTCCGCTTTCAATCAGTTGGCAAACAGTCCCACGTCCAGGCTCAGCTACGCAGGGCATGGTGGCCCGTTCGCGAAGGTGAGCCGCGCGCCCGACGAGAATCTCTGGGCCTGGCGCAACGACATGATGGCCATTTGGGATCTCTCCCGGATGTGGTATTTCACTCGGGACGAGCGATACGCGGTGAATGCGCGCAAGTTGCTGCTTGGGTGGGCCACCACCCAAGTCGAGTTCTCGGGTCGCGAGTCGATGCTCGACTTGGGCGATTACGCTTTCCAGTTCGTGGGCGGCGCGGACATCCTGCGAAGCACTTGGMCGGGCTGGAAGGAGGCCGACACGGCGACCGTCAAGAAATACTTCAAGAACGTCCTGATGCCGGCGGCGAATCCCTACGGCGATAGCTCGTACGGGGCCGCCAACAAGGGTGCACTCGCCCTCGTCGCCAGCGGACTGATGGCGATCTACAACGACGACCGCGAGACATTGGACAAGGTCGTCTACCAGACCCGCACCCTCGCCCATATCGGACTGCGAAACTCCAACGACATCGGCATGCTCGGCGACTACCTTCGCGACCAGGGGCACTCCCATGGGCAGCTCAAGTCACTGACCATGCTCGCCGAAGCGCTCTGGAGCCAGGGCATCGACATCTATTCCGACCTTGACGACCGCCTGCTGGCAGCGGGTGAGTATTTCGCGAGGGTGAACGAGCTCGTCCCGACGACAGCCCTTCCTTTCGGCACGACTGATCGCTACTACATCACCGACGTCACCGGGCACGGCTGGAACGGCGCCAATGGCGGAAACGTCGCGCTCACTCAGCTCTATGGCGCCTACGTCCTGCGCAAGGGCCTCCAGGCCCCCTTCATCGCTCAGAGACGCGGCTGGATGCCCGTGGACGGCACCAGCTTCATGTTCCTCAAGGACGCCGACAACACGAAGGCGACGCCGCCGTCGGCGCTGCCCATTCCTTCGACCACCTCGATCACCGCGGGGTTCAGCAATGCGGACATCGGAGGCGCCTCCCCGGCGGGCGTGTCCACCTACGCCAACGGCAAATGGACGATCCAGGGTGCGGGCAACGATATCTTGTGGGGCACGCAAGACGGCTGCCACTTCACCTACAAGGCCATCACCGGCAACAGCGCCATCATCGCGAAAGTCGAGTCGGTCCAGAACACCAGTCCGGCCGCAAAGGCGGGCGTGATGATGCGAACAAGCCTGGAACCAGGCGCTCCCCGCGCCTRGATGGCCGTCGCCAGCCGAGGCAACGCCGAACAGAACATGCAGAAACTCGCGGTGTATGGTGGCTCGAACTATGGGACCAAGGCCTTCGACATCGCCAGCTCCACGCCCTCGTACTGGGTGAAGCTCGAGCGCGTCGGGARCATCATCACCGGCTACGTGTCTCCCGACGGCACCAATTGGGCGGCCACCGATGTCGGCCGCATCGACGCGCCCGTTCCCGACACGATCTATGTCGGCCTGGTTGTCTCCTCGGTTGCCAAGGGCCTGAACACCTCCACCTTCAGCAACGTCCAGATCACCGGCGGCGACGGTGGTGCGCCGAGCATCATCCCCGCGGCGCCGGCCATGCTGCTGGCCTCGCCGGGCGATGGCGCGGTGCCGCTGCGCTGGCAGGCATCCTTCGGCGCGACCAGCTACACGGTCAGGCGCGCGACATCCATCGACGGCCAATACGCGACCGTCGCGTCGGGCGTCACAGGCAGCAGCTACACGGACAAGTCGGTGACCAATGGCGTGACCTACTACTACACGGTCACGGCGAGCAATTCCGCCGGAACGAGCGGTAGTTCTCCTGCGGACAGCGCCACACCGGCTCATCCGATGGTGAACGTCGCCACCGGTGGCACCGCGAGCGACAGCACGAACACGAGTGGCGCCATGAGTGCCTTCGACCAGAACACGGCGTCGGGATGGTTCTACAAGGGCACGACCGGCTGGCTGCAATATGACCTCGGCCACACGGAACGCGTCCAGCGCTATGCGATCACCAGCGCCGGCGGCCTGGTCCCGCGCGATCCGAAGGACTGGCAGCTCCAGGGCTCCAGCGATGGATCCACCTGGACCACGCTCGACACGCAAAGCAACCATGCGTTTGCCCAACGCTTCGAGCTGCAGACCTACGCGATCGCGAATCCCAGCTTCTATCGCTACTACCGGCTCAACGTCACAGCCAACAATGGCGACAGCGTCTTCACGGATCTTGGCGAATTCGGGCTGCTCGTTTCCAAGCCGCGGTGATTGCACGGCAGGCGGAGTTTCCGGCGCGCTTCCAGCTCATCGCGGCCATGAACCCGTGCCCGTGTGGCCACCGCGGCAGCACCTTGCGTGCCGGACTGGCCCTCGGGACAGCGAAGACGTGCCGCGGCGATCGGTGAATCAGCCCATGAAGCCGAGGTTGCGCACGCTCGCATCGAAGTTCGCGAGGTTCGGGAAGACCGTCAGCGCATCGGTGTCCGACACGCCGAACCAGCGTGCCAGCGTCGCGCCGAGCTGATCGACGGAGGTGCTGGGGAGCAGGCTGCCGTTGCCGATCTGGTTCGGGCTGCTGTCGAAGTCGTTGTTGTTCGCGTTCTTCGCGCCCAGCACCGGGATGTTGCCGTAGATGTCGCCGCCCTTGACCGCGCCACCCATCACGAAGTGGTGCCCACCCCAGCCATGGTCGGTGCCGTCGCCGTTGCTGGTGAACGAGCGCCCGAAGTCGCTTGCCGTGAACGTCGTGACCTTGCCCTGCGCGCCCATCGCGCCGAGCGTGGTGTCGAAGTAGCGCATTGCGTGCGCCAGGCGCGCCATCAGGTCGGCGTGGGTTCGGTTCTCACCGTCGTGCATGTCGAAGCCGCCGAGGCCGACGAAGAACACCTGGCGCTTGGCGCCGATGCCGGCTGCGCTGCTCGCATCGATCATCCGCGCGACCATCTGCAGCTGCTGCGCGAGGCCGCTGAACGACTTCGCGCCGGTCAGCGGGTTGTCGTACTGCAGCTTCGGGTCGTTGTTCGCGTTGTAGTTGGCGGCCGGGGTGCCGAACAGCGGATCGCTCGGCGCCTTCAACGCGGTGCGCAGCGTCGTCTCGGCGTCGACCGAGCGCGCGGCGACCGCCGCGAGATCGGCCTCGAAGACGTGGCCGCCGCGCGTCCCTGAGACGATCTGCTGCATCGCCGCGGCCACGTCGCGGGAGCCGTAGATGTTGCCGTTCTCGTCCGAGCCCATGCGCATCGCGCCGTTCGCGCTGACCTGGTACTGCTGGACGCTCTGCCCCGACAGCCACACCGCGTTGCCGGAGGTCGAGATCGACGTGAAGATCGAGCGGCTGTTCTGCGACATCATCAGGTCGCCGAGCCGCCCGCCCCAGCCGACCGTCGCGCCTTCGGGCTTGAAGGACATCCAGGTGTTCGACTGGTCGTTGTGCGAGAACAGCATCGCTGGCCGGCGGCCCTTGCCGTTGTTGTACGTTTCCTTGGTCAGCGGCTCGACCAGCGGGCCGACGTTGGAGATGATCGCGAGTCGCTTGTCGGTGTTGAACATCGTCTGCAGCGAGCCCAGCAGCGGATGCAGCGCGAAGGTCTGCGTGCCGCCGCCAGGTGCCGTGCGCGCCTTGGCCGGGACGATCGGCAACACGCCGCCGAGTCGTGCCGGCGAGCCGGCCGCGGCCCCGGCGACCGCCGCGGTACCAGCCGCCATCAGTGCAAGCGAATCGGGCGCCTGGTTGCGCACCGTCGTGTAGTTGGTCCACGAGGCGGTGTCGGTCTGCAGGATCGTGTTCAGCGAGTCGTTGCCGCCGAACAGGAAGATGCAGACGAGCGCCTTGTAGTCGCCGGCCGATTGCGCGGCAGCCGAGCCGATCGCGGCCAAGTTCAGCGCGAGCGGCGCGGCGGCTGCGCCGGCGGCGGACAGCACACCGGCGTTGCGCAGGAAGAGACGTCGGGACAGTTGGTGGTCAATCATGGTGGACTCGTTGCGTAGTTGCGCTCAGCGCTGCACCTGGAACTCGGGCGACACGACGGTCAGCAAGATCGCCGCGCGCACGCGGTCCAGCTTCGTTCTGTCGACATCGGCCTGGTTCGACCTGTCGGCCTTCAGCGCAGGGATTGCGATCTTGTCGACGGCGCCGCTGATCAAGCTCTTCAGCGCGGCCGGCATCGAGCCGTACATCAGGTGGTCGTTCAGGCGATCGACAAGGCCCGAGCTGTTGTCGGCAAGCGCGAGTTCGGCGCTGTAGTCGGGCTGCAGGTCGCGGCGGTTCACCGTCTTGCCGTTGACGCTGCCGGCGAACCAGCCGACGCCGTACACGATGTTGTCGCGCATGTAGTTGACGTAGCCTGCGGTACTGGTCTCGCTGACCAGCTGCATCTCGGGCACGGCCAGGCCCGCTTTCGCCGCCCCCGTGCCCGCCGGCACGTAGCCCGGACGATAGAAATTGAAGACCGACGGTGAGCGCAGCGCCGACTGGCCGATAGTGAAGGCGGCCTCGTCGGTGTTGCCGACGAGGTAGTCACCGGTGTCCGACTTGAACGCGAACGCGCGCAGGAAAGCCGAGAGCTTCAGCACCGGCTCGCGCAGCTTGCCGGAGCTCGTCGACATCTGGCGCGCCTCGGGGTTCATCAGCACGGCCTTGACGACCGCCTTCATGTCGCCGCGCACGCCGGAACCGTTGTTGGCGAACTTCGCCGACACCGCGGCGACGTAGGCCGGGCTCGGGTTGCTCGTGACCAGCCGCTGGATCAACTGCCGGCCGATGAACGGGCCAACGTTCTGGTGGTTGTGCAGCGTGTCGAGCGCGATCTTCAAGCTCGCATCAGGGCCGGTCTGGGCGGGGATCGTCACGCCGAGGAACTTCTTCTCCTCGGTGCTGTGGTAGGCCGGATAGCCGAGCACGGGCTTGGTGGTGCGCTCGGGATCGCGGACGCCCGCCTTCTCGCCGAGGAAAAAGCAGCTGCTGTCCGGCCAGGCGGGGCAGGCGTAGCTCCAGCCGGTGAAGACGCGGGCCATGCCGCTGATGTCGGCCTGGCCGTAGGCGTCGATCGGCTGGCCGGCATTGAGCTGCTTGCTGCCGTCGGCGTTGAGCATGTGCAGGCCGATCGACATCAGCTGCATCACCTCGCGGGCGTAGTTCTCGTCCGGCACGCGGCCGGTGTTCGGATCGGCCTTCTGGTTTCTCAGTGCCGTCAGGTAGCCCAACATCTGCGGATGCTTGGAGACCCCCTCGATCAGGTCGCGGTAGTTGCCCAGGCCCTTGACGCTGAGCATGTCGAGGAAGGCCGCGGACGCACGCGCGTCGACGTTTGCGTCCTGCATCGCGATCACGAAGATCTGCGACAGCGAATACGCGACGCGCTGGCGCAACTGGTCGTCGCCGCTGATCGCGTTGCGCCAGAATGCGTGGGTCGTGCCGTCCTGGGCCGCGTTGACGGTCGCATTGTTCGCCGTGGCCTTCGCATCCCAGAGTGCCAGACTGCTGGACGCCGGCTTCGCGAACTGCTCGTCGATCCAGGCCGAGTAGCCGACCGACATCACATGGTCGACCTCGGCATCGGTCGGGCCGAACGTGGCCTGCGTCAGGAAGCGCGCAGCCTCGGCGCGCGAGGCCGGCTTCTCAGCTCCGGCCGGCGGCGGCTGGCTGGTGCCGTCGCCGGCGCCGCCGTCGCTCTTGCCGCCGCCGCAGGCCGCCATCACGGCCGCCAGCACCAGACATCCGGCGATACGCCAGTTGCGCCACGCCAACGTCGGCCCCACGCCGCTCACACTCGCCTTGTGCACGTCTGCTCTCATCGTGAAGATCCTGTTGCGTCAAAGTTGGCGCGGCACGCCCATGTCGCTCGACATGCCGCGCCCTCAATTTCGGCGCTRGTGTGTGAGTCGCGATGTCAGGAAAACTGACGAAACTTGCGGAGTCGGATGGATGCCACAAGGGACCGTTGTCGCAGCGAGACGCCATGCAACAGGATGCAAATTGACTCCGAATCGATTGACATCGAACGGCGCCTCGCCTGGCGGATTCAGATGCAGACCCGCGGGCGATGCGATGGTGCACATCGCTGCGCCAGTTCATCAAGGAACTCCGGTCGACTCCCGTCATCTGTGCGTGGCAGGACCTGGACGTGGAGAAGCTTGATCAGCTCGGGCGGCTTCATGGGGTGTCTCCTGGAGCGGGCCATGGGCAGACTGCGCCGATCTGCGTCGGCCGGCGGCAGTGGGCCGGGTTCAGCGCAGCGTGGCGAGGACGCGGTCGACCATCAGGCCCGACTGGCCGAGATAGTTGGACGGGTCGCAGAGCCTGGACAACGCGGCGCGATCGAGATGCTTGTTGATCTCGGGGTGCTCGGCCAGCAGGTCGAGCAGCGGCCGCTGCTGCTTGACCGCCTCGCGGCAGATGTCGTAGACGAGGTCGTGCGCATACTCGCGGCCGATGTAGGAGCCGAGGCCCATCATCACGGCCTCGCTCATCACCAGGCCGTGGGTCATGTCGATGTTGCGGCGCATCGCCTGTGCATCGACTTCCAGCCCCTCGAGCACGAAGCGCGACTGCTTCAGCGCCCCGGCCATCAAGCAGAACGCCTCGGGCAGCACGATCCACTCGATCTCCCACGGACCGGTCGAGCGCTCGTGGTCGGCCACCATCGCGTCCATCAAGGCCGCGGCGTGCTGGCGCACCACCGAGATCGCGGCGTGGATGTAGCAGCTGGAGATCGGATTGCGCTTCTGCGGCATCGTGCTGCTCGAGCCCCGGCCATGCGCGAACGGCTCGTACACCTCGCCGACCTCGGTCTGCATCATCAGTTTGACGTCCATGCTGAGTTTGCCGAGCGTGCCGCCGATCAGACCGAGCACGGTGCCGACCTCGGCGATGTTGTCGCGGATCGTGTGCCACGCGATCACCGGTTGGTTCAGGCCGAGTTCGGCGCACAGCCCGGCCTGGGTTTCCATCGCGCCCTTTTCCAGCGACGCCAATGTGCCCGCAGCCCCCGCGAACTCGCCCACCAGCACACGCTCCTTGAGTTGTGCGAGGCGCTCTCGGTGGCGCTCGATCGCCGAGAGCAGGCCCGCCATCTTGTAGCCGAAGGTCACGGGGATCGCCTGCTGCAGGTTGCTGCGGCCGATCATCGGCGTCAGGCGGTGTGCCTTCGCGTGCTTGGCCATCGCGGCAGAGATCGCCGCCAGTTCGCGATCGACGATGGCCAGACCCTCGCGGATCTGCAGCACGGTCGCGGTGTCGGTGATGTCCTGCGTGGTCGCACCCCAGTGGCAGTATTCACCCAGCTTGTCCCGGCACAAGGCGTTGAGCTGCGAGACGACACCGAGGATCGGGTAGCCAATGCGCTCGGTCTGCTGGCGCAGCTTGGCCATGTCGATCTGGTCGAGCCGGCAGTGGCTGACGATCTCGTCGGCCGCCTCCTGCGGGATCAGGCTCAGGCGACCCTGCACCTTGGCCAGCGCGGCCTCGACGTCGAGGTACTTTTGCGTGCGGTTCTCGTCGGACCACACCTGGCGCATCTCGTCGCTTGCGAAGATGCCCTGGAAGATGGCGGAGTCGATGATGGTGGCGGACATGGTGGCGTTCCTTCTGAAAAATTGGCTGGAGTCAGGCGCTGGCGCGCTGCAGGATGCGTTGGGCTTGAAGTACCACGGGGCGGTCGATCATTCGACCGTCGAGCTGGGCCGCGCCGGGTGACTCGGCCTCGGCGGCCAGTACCCGTCGTGCCCAGTCCACGGACTGGGCGCTCGGCGCGAGGGCGGCATGAATGGGCGCGATCTGGCGCGGGTGGATGCACAGCTTGGCGCCAAAGCCGTGGCGACGTGACCATGCGAGGTCGGCCAGCAGGCGTTGTTCGTCGTCGAACTGAGGCGTGACACCTGCGACCGGCGTCGCGAGGCCCGCCACGCGTGACGCGATGGCGATCGCTGCAGCGGCGTGCAGCAGGGCCTCGGAGCCGTCGGTGATGTCGAGATCGAGATCGAGCGCGTAGTCGAGTGTCCCGAAGACCAGGCGCGCGACACCGTCCGCGCCGGCCACCTGCTGCACGCTGGCCACACCGCACGCGCTTTCGATCAGCGCGAGCACGCGCGCCTCGGACACCCTCTCCAGGACAGCCTGGATCTGCGCCGCAGATTCGGCCTTGGGCAGCATGACGTTCGAGATATCGGCCTCGCGCAACAGCCGAAGGTCGTCAGCGAAGGCGTTCGACTGGGCGTCGTTGACACGCACAACGATGCGCCCACGGTCGGCCTTGGCAGCCTGGCCAGACCATTGCGCGATCGCATCCCTCGCCTCGCCCTTGGCCGTCGGTGCGACGGCATCCTCGAGGTCGAGCACGATGGCATCGGCGCCGCTGGCGAGTGCCTTGGCAAACCGCTCGGGGCGATTGCCCGGCACGAAGAGATAGGTGCGCGGGTCCATCAGATCGCCTCCGCGGCCCGCAGCGTGCGAATACCTTCGGCATCGATCCCCAGCTCCCGCAGGATGGCGTCGGTGTGCTCGCCAAGCGCGGGCACCGGGTCCATGCGCGGGCCTTCGTTCCAGGTCCCGGGCGGCAGCATCGCCGGCAACGCGCCGACCGGAGAGCCCACCTCGCGCCAGCGCTGGCGTGCCTTGAGCTGCGGGTGCTCCCAGACCTCGTGCATGGTGTTGACGCGAGCGTTGGCAATCTGCGCCGCCTCCAGGCGTTCGACCACTTGCGCAGCAGTCAGGGTCGAGAAGGAGTCGACGATGAGTTTGCGCAGCGCCGTGCGCTCCGCCACGCGCTTGGCGTTGCCGGCGAAGCGCGGGTCGCGGGTCAGTTCGGGACGCTGCAGCACACCCTCGCAGAAGTTGACCCACTCGCGCTCGTTCTGCAGGCCCAGCATCACGCTGCCCTGGTCCGCGCCGGTCGGGAACGGGCCGTAGGGGTAGATGGTGGCGTGGGCGGCGCCGGTGCGTGGCGGCGGCGGCGCACCGTCGAAGGCGTAGTACAGCGGATAGCTGGTCCATTCGGCCAGGGACTCCAGCATCGAGATGTCGATGTGCTGGCCGCGCCCGGTCTGCGCGCGCTGCAGCAGCGCCGCGAGGATGCTGGTGTAGGCGTACATGCCCGCGGCGATGTCGGCGATCGACGGGCCGGCCTTGCAGGGTTCGTCGGGCGTTCCGGTGACCGAGACGAAGCCCGCCTCGCTCTGGATCAGCAGGTCGTAGGCCTTCTTTTCGCGATACGGCCCGTCCGCACCGTAGCCGGAGATGTCGCACACGATGATGGCCGGCTTCTTCGCGGCCAGCACGTCGTAGCCCAGACCGAGG
>NZ_JBFUGW010000247.1:0-9379 GCF_056402735.1 Rhizobacter sp. P3_C12 | reverse complement strand
GCGCGGGCTGCTGGCGGCCGGCGCCGCCCCGACCGGCGGCGTGGCCGAGGGGACGGACGGCGGGAAGGCCGGCACGGGTGCCCCGACGACGCCGCTGGCGGCCTGGCTGCCCTGCCGCACCGGCGTCTTGCCCGACAGCGAGCCGTTCGGGTCCCAGTTCTTGTTCTTCTCGGCCTCGGCCGCGTCCTGCTCGGCGGTGCGTTGCGGCACCTTGTTGATGAAGGGCACCGGCACCTTCGCGATGTACAGCGCGACACCCAGCGCGAGCGCCAGGCCGATCAGCAGGCCGATGATCAGGCCCAGGACAAAACCGCCACGTTGGCTTTTCATGCGTTCTCCATCACATCCGGTCGGGGGCGGCCACGCCCAGCACCTGCAGCGCATTGCGCAGCACCTGGGCAGTGGCGGCCAGCAGCGCGAGGCGGGCGCGCGTCAGGTTGGCGTTGTCGGCCAGCAGGAAGCGCTCGGCCGCGTAATAGCTGTGGAAGGCGCTGGCGACGTCGCGCAGGTAGAACGTGACGTCGTGCGGCGCCAGGTCGGCCGCCGCGTGGGTCAGCATGTCGGGGTACTCGGCCAGCTTCAGCAGCAGGGCCGCCTCGGTCGGCGCGGCCAGCAGCGACAGGTCGGCGCCCTTCAGCGCGGCGAGGTCGCCGCCGTGCTCGGCCACCCAGTCGCGCAGCACCTTGCTGATGCGCGCATGGGCGTACTGCACGTAGAACACCGGGTTCTCGTCGTTCTGCTTCAGCGCCAGGTCGACGTCGAAGGTGAACTCGGTGTCGGCCTTGCGGCTGATCATGAAGAAGCGCACCGCGTCGCGGCTGGTCCAGTCGATCAGGTCGCGCAGCGTCACGTAGCCGCCGGCGCGCTTGGAGATCTTCACCTCCTCGCCGCCGCGCATCACGGTGACCATCTTGTTCAGCACGTAGTCGGGGTAGCCGGCCGGGATGTTCTCGCCCACGCCCTGCAGCCCGGCACGCACGCGCGCGATGGTGCCGTGGTGGTCGGTGCCCTGGATGTTGACCACCTTGGTGAAGCCGCGCTCCCACTTGTTGATGTGGTACGCCACGTCGGGCACGAAGTAGGTGTAGGTGCCGTCGGACTTGCGCATCACGCGGTCCTTGTCGTCACCGTAGTCGGTGCTGCGCAGCCACAGCGCGCCGCCTTCCTCGAAGGTCTTGCCGGCCGCCTTGAGCTTGGACACCGTCTGTTCCACGCGCCCGCTGCTGTACAGGCTGGATTCGAGGAAGTAGTTGTCGAAGCGCACGCCGAAGGCCTGCAGGTCGAGGTCTTGTTCGTGCCGCAGGTAGGCCACCGCGAACTGGCGGATGCTGTCCAGGTCGTCGGGGTCGCCCGACGCGGTGAACTCGCGGTCGTCCGACTTGACGGTCTTCTTCGCGAGGAAGTCGGCCGCGATGTCGGCGATGTACTCGCCGTTGTAGGCCGGCTCGGGCCAGGCCGCGTCGCCGGGCTTCAGGCCCTGGATGCGGGCCTGCGTGGTGGCCGCCAGCGTCGCGATCTGCACGCCGGCGTCGTTGTAATAGAACTCGCGCGTGACCTGCCAGCCCTGCGTGTCGAGCAGGCTGCAGATCGCGTCGCCCAGCGCGGCCTGGCGGCCGTGCCCGACGTGCAGCGGGCCGGTCGGGTTGGCCGAGACGAACTCCACCATCACGCGCCGGTCGACCGGCGGCTGGTTGCCGAAGGCCGGGCCGGCCGCCAGGATCTCGCCGATCACCGACTGCTTGGCAGCAGCCTTGAGCCGCAGGTTGATGAAGCCGGGGCCGGCGATCTCGAGCGCCTCGACGTGGCGCTGCACCGCGGGTTGCCGGTTCAGGGCGTCGATCAGGGCCTGGGCCAGTTCGCGGGGGTTCTTCTTCAGCGGCTTGGCGAGCTGCATCGCGAGCGTCACCGCGAAGTCGCCGTGCGAGGCCTGCTTGGGCGATTCGAAGGCGATCGGCACGCTGCTGCCGGGGTGGACATCGGCAACCGCCGCGGCCAGCGCCTGCAGCAGTTCCTGTTTGGCTTGGATCATGGCCGCGATTCTAGTTGCGCGACACCGAGGGGCGGGCCGAGCGCCGGACCCCACCGAACGAGGGGCCCATTTCGGATTTGCACCCACTTTGGTGTTCAATTTGGCACACTGGGGCGTGGCGGCGGTGCCAAGATGCCACTCTCGGCTTCCGGGCCCTTCGGCATCTGCGTGCCGACAACGCATCACCCATGAGTCTTCCGCTCGCCACGACCGAACCCGCCACCGTCTCCGGCTTGCCGTTGCCGGCCCAGGTCGGCAAGTACCCGGTGCTGCGCCGGCTCGGCGAGGGGGCCACCAGCGAGGTGTTCCTCGCGCGCGACGAGTTCCACCAGCGTGACGTGGCCATCAAGCGGGTGCGCCTGGGCGCGGTCAACGATCCGACCGACGGCCGCTTCTTCGAGCGCTTCTTCGCGGCCGAGGCCGCCCTGGTCGGCCGGCTCCAGCACCCGAACGTGGTGCAGATCTTCGACGCGGTGGCCGACCCGAACGAGCCCTACCTCGTGATGGAGTACGTGTCGGGCCACACGCTGCGCCAGTACTGCCGGGCCGACCAGCTGCTGCCGCTGGAGCTGATCGTCGAGATCGGCTTCAAGTGCGCGATGGCGCTCGGCTACGTGTTCCGCCAGGGCCTGGTGCACCGCGACGTGAAGCCGGCCAACATCCTGGCGGTGATCACCAACGGCAGCATCACCGACGTCAAGGTGACCGACTTCGGCAGCGTGCTGAACATGTCGGCCGAGACGACGCAGGTCTACCGCGTCGGCTCGCTGGCCTACATGGCACCGGAGCAGCTCGACGGCGCCTCGCTCGACAGCCGGGCCGACATGTATTCGCTCGGTGCGGTGCTGTACCACCTGATCGCCGGCCGCCCGCCCTTCGACGCGCCGTCGCAGTCGGCGATGATGAACCAGGTCTACAACGCGATGCCGATGCCGCCGAGCCAGCTGCGCTCGGGCGTCGGCGAGGGCGTCGATGCCGTGATCCTGCGGGCGCTGGCCAAGCGCGCCGACGACCGCTATGCGAGCTGGGACGAGTTCGCGCAGGCGCTGTCCGGGCTGATCGTCAACCACCAGGTGCCGCGCGGCCAGCTGCAGGGCGTGCTCGATTCGGAGCGCTTCAACCTGCTGCGCACGCTCGATTTCTTTTCCAACTTCGGCGATGTCGAGCTGTGGGAGGTGGTGCACCGCGCGAAGTGGCAGCGCTACACCTTCGGCCATGCGCTGTACCGGCGCGGCGAGGAAACGCGCAACTTCCACATCATTGCGCAGGGCGAGGTCGAGGTCTTCCGCGAAGGCACGAAGGTCGCGCAGCTCGGTGCCGGCACCTCGGTGGGCGAGATGGTCTACCTCGCGCCGAGTGCCGAGCTGCGCCGCCACAGCACCGACGTGATCGTCACCGAATCGGCCACCACGATCACCTTCACGCCCGACACGCTGGCCCAGGTCAGCCCGGGCTGCCGCCACCTGTTCGACGAGGCGTTCATCCGCGTGCTGGTGCGCCGGCTGCATGCGGCGCACGAGGCGCTCGCCCACCCTCGGCGCATCATGTGACGCTGTCATTGGTGACATAAAGCGACATAGAGAGATTCGTGTTGACTCAAGCTCACGCTTGATCACATTCGGGGTCGGTGCTTCAATCCGGGCCGGCGACACACCGTTCGCCGCACCCCGGAGGAATCCCATGAAGAAACTGAGCACCCTGGTGGCCCTGGGCCTGATCGCGCTGTCCAACGTGGCGTTCGCGGCCGATGCGGCGACCTGCGAGTCGAAGGCGACCGACAAGAAGCTGGCCGGCGCGGCCAAGAACAGCTTCATGAAGAAATGCGAGCGCGAGGCCAAGGCCAGCGGCGCGGGCGCTGCGTGCGAGACGCAGGCCGCCGACAAGAAGCTGAAGGGCGCGGCGAAGAACAGCTACGTCAAGAAGTGCACGAAGGACGCATCGGCCCCCGCGGCAGCAGCTTCGGCCGCCAAGTAAGTCAGGCAGGGCCTGCGGTGTCCTGCCAGTACGCGGCGTTCCCGTAGGTCTGCTTCAGGAAATCGATCCACAGCCGCACCCGCAGCGGCAGGTGCTTGCGCTGCGGGAACACGGCGTAGATGCCGTTGGGCGGCGCGGCGTAGGCGTCGAGCATGCTGACCAGCGCGCCGCTCGCGACCTCGCCCTCGACCTCCCAGGTCGAGCGCCACGCAATGCCGAGCCCGGCCAGGCACCAGTCGTGCAGCACCTGGCCGTCGCTGCAATCGAGCCGGCCGCTCAGCCGCAGGTGCTGCACCTGGCCGTCGATCGTGAAGGCCCAGCCGCGCGTCTGGCTGGCATCGCTGCTCAGCGTCAGGCACTCGTGGTGCGACAACTCCTGCGGCGTGCGCGGCGTGCCGGCGCGCTTCAGGTAGTCGGGCGTCGCGACGCACAGCCGGCGGTTGTCGGCCAGCCGCACGCTGACCAGGCTGCTGTCGGGCAGCTCGCCGACGCGCACCGCGCAATCGACGCCCTCGTTGACGATGTCGACCAGCCGGTCGCTCAGGTTCAGCGAGACGTTGACCTCCGGATGCAGCGCGAGGAAGCGCGGCACCAGCGGCGCGACGTGCCGGCGGCCGAAGCCGGCCGGTGCCGTCAGGCGCAGGTAGCCGGCCGCCTTGATGCCGCCGGCGCTGACGCTGGATTCGGCGTTGGCCAGGTCGGCCAGCAGCCGCTGGCAGTCTTCGAGGAAGGCGCTGCCCTCGTGCGTCAGCGTGATGCGGCGCGTCGTGCGCACCAGCAGCTTGACGCCCAGCCGCTCTTCCAGCGCATCGATGCGCCGGCCGATGACCGCCGGCGCGACGCCTTCGGCATGGGCGGCGGCCGTCAAACTGCCCTTGGCAGCGACCGATACGAACGATTCGATCTGCTTTAGCCGGTCCATGGCGCGGGATTATGCGCGCCATAGTCAGCAATCCCGGCCTGAGAGCGCTCCATCTGCCAGCCGTCGGCGGGGGTCTTCGCCAACGCCTCGTGCTCGAGCTTGCTGGCAGCCGGTGCGGACGGCCCGATGGAAGGGATCGGCAGGTGGGGGGACGCCGGCTTGCCCAGCGTGGGCCAACTGGCCAGAGCGGCCGGCAGGCCGTCGATGAGAGTGTCGCGCAGCGGATTCATCGCGTTCGTCTCCGGGTTGTCGTCGCGGCTGAGTGGACCGACTCAGGCGAGAGGTTCCACCTGGAATTGGTCGTTCCGGGGTTGATTCAGTGCGCAGGAGTCACGAATCATCGAATTCGAAGGCTCTTAATCTTCACGCAAGTCTCCAATAGAGTGCGGAGATTCGATTCCGAGGAGATTCCCCATGAGCAGCCTTCCCCTGCCGCACGGCATGCAGATCAACGCGCCCATCCTGCCGGGCTTCGAGACGGTGCTGACGCTGCCGGCGCTGGAGCTGGTCGCCAGGCTGCACCGGGCCTTCGAGCCGCGCCGGCAGCAACTGCTGGCCGCGCGGGTCGAGCGCACGCAGCGCCTGGATGCCGGCGAGCGCCCCGATTTCCTGCCCGAGACGGCCAACATCCGCGCCGGCGACTGGAAGGTCGCGCCGATTCCGAAGGCGCTGCACTGCCGGCGCGTCGAGATCACCGGCCCGGTCGACGCGAAGATGGTGATCAACGCGTTCAACTCCGGTGCCGACAGCTACATGACCGACTTCGAGGACAGCAACTCGCCGTCGTGGGCCAACCAGATCCAGGGGCAGATCAACCTGTCGCAGGCGATCCGCCGCACGCTGACGCTCGAATCGAAGGGCAAGACCTACCAGCTCAATGACCAGGTCGCGACGCTGCAGGTGCGTCCGCGCGGCTGGCACCTCGACGAGAAGCACGTGACGGTGGACGGCCAGCGCGTGCACGGCGGCATCTTCGACTTCGCGCTGTTCATGTTCCACAACGCGCGCGAGCAACTCGCGCGCGGCGCCGGCCCGTACTTCTACCTGCCGAAGATGGAGAGCCACCTCGAGGCGCGGCTGTGGAACGACGTGTTCGTGATGACGCAGGCCGAGCTCGGGCTGCCGCAGGGCACGATCAAGGCGACGGTGCTGATCGAGACCATCCTCGCGGCCTTCGAGATGGACGAGATCCTGTATGAGCTGCGCGAGCACAGCGCCGGGCTGAACGCCGGCCGCTGGGACTACATCTTCAGCTGCATCAAGAAGTTCAAGGTCGACCGCAACTTCTGCCTGGCCGACCGCGCGAAGGTCACGATGACGGCGCCGTTCATGCGTGCGTACGCGCTGCTGCTGCTGCAGACCTGCCACAAGCGCGGTGCGCCGGCGATGGGCGGCATGAGCGCGCTGATCCCGATCAAGAACGACCCCGAGAAGAACGCGATTGCGATGGGCGGGATCATCGCCGACAAGAAGCGCGACGCGACCGACGGCTACGACGGCGGCTGGGTCGCGCACCCGGGGCTGGTCGAGCCGGCAATGAAGGAGTTCATGGCGGTGCTGGGCGACCGGCCGAACCAGTTCGACAAGCAGCGCCCCGACGTGAAGGTGAGCGCCGCCGACCTGCTGGACTTCCAGCCCGAGGCGCCGATCACCGAGCACGGGCTGCGCATGAACATCAACGTCGGCATCCATTACCTGGGGGCCTGGCTGGCCGGCAACGGCTGCGTGCCGATCCACAACCTGATGGAGGATGCGGCCACCGCCGAGATCAGCCGTTCGCAGGTGTGGCAGTGGATCCGCTCGCCGAAGGGCACGCTCGACGACGGCCGCAAGGTCACGGCCGAGATGGTGCGTGCGCTGGTGCCGGAAGAACTCGCGAAGATCAAGGCCGGCGGCTTCGAGGGCAAGTTCGACCGGGCGGCGGAGATCTTCACGCAGATGAGCACGCAGGAGGAGTTCGCGGAGTTCCTGACGCTGCCTCTCTACGAGGAAATCTGATCGGCGGCGGCTGCACGATGGCGATTTGATTGCCGCGGCGATTGCGGCATCCTCGCGCCATGAGTCGCGCCGAGACCCTCACCCTGTTGAGACAGCACAAGGCCGAGTGGCAGCGCCGCTTCGGCGTCACCCATCTGGCCTGGTTCGGGTCACGCGCGCGTGAGCAGTCCCGCGGCGACAGCGATGCCGACTTCCTGGTCGCCTTCCACGATTGGAGCATCGTGCGCGACGACCTCGTTCCTTTGCGGTCCGCATTGGCGGCGGTGCTCGCCGCGTCGCAGGGGGAGGTCAAGGAGCCACGTTCATGACTCGCGACGTTGAGCGGTCTCCTGCAGTTTTGGAAGCAGACGACTGTCCTGCGATGACAGAGCAAGAGTCACGACTCGAGGCTCTGTTTGAAGCGGCACAAGACATCGAAGCCGGACGCACGTGGACCGTAGAGGAGTTCAAGCCGCGTTTGGAGATCTTGAAGGCGCGCGCTCAGTGCATCGCCGATCGTCGCTGATTCAGATCGGCGCTCTCCGGGAAAGTCCGGTGACGATTTCAGGGCCATCCCTCTTTTAAAAGACGAACGTTCGTTCGAGACTCCGCGTCGGCCGCATGTTTTGCAGGCAGTTCGCAGGATGTTCGGTCCCGCGTGCGCACACGACTGGCATCGATGCCGGCGGGCGCACGACATACCTAGAACCTTCAGGAGACATCTCGATGAACTTGCCGATCTGCCGCGTGCCGCGGCTGCCCTTCCCATGGCTTTCCCGGTTTTGGTCCGCGTCGCTGCCGCGCGCGCTCGGCGCCATCGCGCTGGCCGCCGGCCTCGCGTTCGGTGCCGCGCCCGAGGCGCGCGCCGCCGACACCTACGCGAAGACGCAGTACCCGATCGTGATGGTCCACGGCCTGCTCGGCTTCGATGCGATCGGGCCGGTCGACTACTTCTACGGCATCCCGTCGGCGCTGCGCGCGGGCGGTGCCACCGTCTACACGCCCAGCGTGTCGGCCGCCAACTCCAGCGAGGCGCGCGGCGAGCAGCTGCTGCGTGAACTGCGCGCGCTGAAGGCCGCGTACGGCTATCAGAAGTTCAACCTGATCGGCCACAGCCACGGCGGCCCGACCATCCGCTACGTGGCCGCCGTCGCACCCGAGCTGGTCGCCTCCGTCACCACGGTCGGCGCGCCGCACACCGGCAGCAAGACCGCCGATGCGATCCAGGGCATCACCTCGTGGACCGGCACCACCGGCGCTGTCGCCGCGATCGCGAATGCGCTGGCCGCGACGATCTCGTTCCTGTCCGGCTCGCCGAGCCTGCCGCAGAACTCGCTGGGCGCGCTGCAGTCGCTGAACACCGCCGGCGCCGCCGATTTCAATCGCCGCTTCCCGCAGGCCGCGCCCGCCACGCCCTGCGGCCAGGGCGCCGCGGTGGTCAACGGCGTGCGCTACTGGTCGGTCGGCGGCACCAGCGTGCTGACCAACGTGTTCGACGTGAGCGACGGCCTGCTCGCCGCCACCAGCGTGTTCTTCGGCTTCGAGCAGAACGACGGGCTGGTCGGCCAGTGTTCCAGCCACTGGGGCGTGGTGCTGAAGGACAACTACGCCTGGAACCACCTCGACGAGGTGAACCAGGCGTTCGGCATCCGCGGGCTGTTCGCGCAGGACCCGGTGGCGTTCTACCGCAGCCAGGCGAACCGCCTGAAGGCGGCGGGGCTGTGAGCGACCGGCCGGCCTCGCTGTTCGCACTCTCGGTCGCAGGCGTCTGCCTGGTGATCGGCGTCGTCGCCTGGCGGCTCACGCCGTCGTCGACGCATGCCGCCCGCCCGGCCGAACCCCGTTTCACCGAATGGCGCGACAACCCGTTCGCCGCCGGCGTGCCGACCGATGCCGCCGCCTACAACGAGGCCGCCGCGCGGGCCGCGGAAGCTGCTGCCGCGCACGTCGCCCGGTTGTGGGTCGACGGCTCGCTGCGCGGCACCGACCTCGACGGCGACTGGGGCACCTGGGCCGGCGACCGGCTGCAGCCCGGCCTGGCGCTGCGCCGCCGCTTCGACTACCTGCTGACCGGCACCGGGGAGGTCGAGCCGGCCGAGCTGCGCCACTGGATCGAGCAGCAGCTGACGCTCGAGCGCGGCATCGACGCCGCGCGCCAGGTGCTCGACGTCTGGGACCGCTACCTCGCGCTGCAGCAGCGCCGCTTCGACACCGCCTGGAAGCCGGACGACCCGGCCAGCTGGGCCGGCGTGATGGCCGAGCGCTCGAAGGTGCGCCGCGACCTGCTCGGCGCGCCCTGGGCCCAGGCCTTCTATGCCGACGAGGAGCGCGACTTCGCGGCGCTGGCGGCCCGGCGCAGCGCGGCCCCCACGGCGCAGGCGCCACCGTCGCCCGCGCTGCTGACGCCGGATGCCGCCGGGCAGACGCCCGAGCTGCAGGCCGCCCGCAGCGCGCAGTTCGGCGCGGAAGGCGCCGAG
>NZ_JBFUGW010000246.1:0-9380 GCF_056402735.1 Rhizobacter sp. P3_C12 | reverse complement strand
GCCGCACATGGCCGACGGCACGCCGTGCGACATCGTGCTGAACCCGCTGGGCGTGCCGTCGCGGATGAACGTCGGGCAGGTGCTCGAGGTTCACCTGGGCTGGGCCGGCAAGGGCATCGGCCAGCGCATCGGCGACATGCTGCAGGCGCAATCCAAGGTGGCCGAGCTGCGCAAGTTCCTCGACGAGCTCTACAACAAGTCGGGCGGCAAGACCGAGCGCCTGGACCACCTGAGCGACGACGAGATCCTCGAGATGGCCGGCAACCTGAGCAAGGGCGTGCCGTTCGCGACGCCGGTGTTCGACGGTGCGGCCGAAGAGGAAATCCGCGGCATGCTGAAGCTGGCCTACCCGGACGAGATCGCCAAGGTCAAGGGCCTGACGGCCACGCGCACCCAGGCCACGCTGTACGACGGCCGCACCGGCGACGCCTTCGAGCGTCCGGTCACGATCGGCTACATGCACGTGCTGAAGCTGCACCACCTGGTCGACGACAAGATGCACGCCCGTTCCACCGGCCCGTACTCGCTGGTCACGCAGCAACCGCTGGGCGGCAAGGCCCAGTTCGGTGGCCAGCGCTTCGGCGAAATGGAAGTGTGGGCCCTGGAAGCCTACGGCGCGTCCTACGTGCTGCAGGAGATGCTGACCGTCAAGTCCGACGACGTGAACGGCCGCACCAAGGTGTACGAGTCCATCGTCAAGGGTGAGCACGCCATCGAGGCCGGCATGCCGGAATCGTTCAACGTGCTGGTCAAGGAAATTCGTTCGCTCGGTATCGACATCGAGCTCGAGCGCAACTAAAGAAAAGGAAACAGAACATGAAGGGTTTGCTTGATCTGTTCCGCCAGTTCACCCCTGATGAGCATTTCGATGCCATCAAGATCGGGCTGGCTTCCCCCGAGAAAATTCGGTCGTGGTCGTTCGGCGAAGTGAAGAAGCCGGAGACCATCAACTACCGCACCTTCAAGCCGGAGCGCGATGGCCTGTTCTGCGCCAAGATCTTCGGCCCGATCAAGGACTACGAGTGCCTGTGCGGCAAGTACAAGCGCCTGAAGCACCGTGGCGTGATCTGCGAGAAGTGCGGCGTCGAAGTGACGCAGACCAAGGTTCGCCGTGACCGCATGGGCCACATCGACCTGGCCGCGCCGTGCGCGCACATCTGGTTCCTGAAGTCGCTGCCGTCGCGCCTGGGCCTGGTGCTCGACATGACGCTGCGCGACATCGAGCGCGTGCTGTACTTCGAAGCGTACGTGGTGGTCGACCCCGGCATGACCCCGCTGAAGAAGTTCAGCATCATGTCGGAAGACGACTACGACGCGAAGCGCACCGAGTTCGGCGACGAGTTCGTCGCGCTGATGGGCGCCGAAGGCGTGCAGAAGCTGCTGGCCGAGATGGACCTCGACGTCGAGATCGAGCGCCTGCGCGGCGACATGACCGGCTCCGAGCTGAAGGTCAAGAAGAATTCCAAGCGCCTGAAGGTGATGGAAGCCTTCAAGAAGTCGGGCATCAAGCCGCAGTGGATGGTGATGAACGTGCTGCCGGTGCTGCCGCCGGACCTGCGTCCGCTGGTGCCGCTGGACGGCGGCCGCTTCGCCACGTCGGACCTGAACGACCTCTACCGCCGCGTCATCAACCGCAACAACCGCCTGGCCCGCCTGCTCGAACTGAAGGCGCCGGAGATCATCGTGCGCAACGAGAAGCGCATGCTGCAGGAAGCGGTCGACTCGCTGCTGGACAACGGCCGTCGCGGCAAGGCGATGACCGGCGCCAACAAGCGCGCGCTGAAGTCGCTGGCCGACATGATCAAGGGCAAGAGCGGCCGCTTCCGCCAGAACC
This sequence comes from Rhizobacter sp. P3_C12, assembly GCF_056402735.1. Taxonomy (NCBI): domain Bacteria; kingdom Pseudomonadati; phylum Pseudomonadota; class Betaproteobacteria; order Burkholderiales; family Sphaerotilaceae; genus Rhizobacter; species Rhizobacter sp. P3_C12. The sequence goes on along the minus strand of NZ_JBFUGW010000246.1, from coordinate 7,546 downwards.
TGCTGGGCAAGCGCGTCGACTACTCGGGCCGTTCGGTCATCGTGGTCGGCCCGACGCTGAAGCTGCACCAGTGCGGCCTGCCCAAGCTGATGGCGCTCGAACTGTTCAAGCCGTTCATCTTCTCGCGCCTCGAGGCCATGGGCATCGCCACCACCATCAAGGCGGCGAAGAAGGAAGTGGAATCGGGCACGCCGGTGGTGTGGGACATCCTTGAAGAGGTCATCAAGGAACACCCGGTCATGCTGAACCGCGCACCGACGCTGCACCGCCTGGGCATCCAGGCGTTCGAGCCGGTGCTGATCGAAGGCAAGGCGATCCAGCTGCACCCGCTGGTGTGCGCTGCGTTCAACGCCGACTTCGACGGTGACCAGATGGCCGTCCACGTGCCGCTGTCGATCGAAGCGCAGATGGAAGCCCGCACGCTGATGCTGGCCTCCAACAACGTGCTGTTCCCGGCCAACGGCGAACCGTCGATCGTGCCGTCGCAGGACGTGGTGCTGGGCCTGTACTACGCGACCCGCGAGCGCATCAACGGCAAGGGCGAAGGCATCATCTTCTCCGACGTCGTCGAAGTGCAGCGCGCGCTGGACAACGCCGCGGTCGAAGTCACCGCCCGCATCGCCGTGCGCCTGACCGAGTGGACGAAGAACAAGGTGACCGGCGAGTTCGTGCCGGAGACCAAGCTCGTCGACACCACCGTCGGCCGTGCGCTGCTGTCCGAGATCCTGCCGAAGGGCCTGCCGTTCTCGAACATCAACAAGGCGCTGAAGAAGAAGGAAATCTCGCGCCTGATCAACACCTCGTTCCGCAAGTGCGGTCTGAAGGAAACGGTCGTGTTCGCCGACAAGCTGCTGCAGGCGGGCTTCCGCCTGGCCACGCGCGCCGGCATCTCGATCGCGATCGACGACATGCTCGTGCCGAAGGAAAAGCCGGGCCTGATCGAACGCGCCGAGAAGGAAGTGAAGGAGATCGAGCAGCAGTACGTCTCGGGTCTCGTCACGGCCGGCGAGCGCTACAACAAGGTCGTGGACATCTGGGGCAAGACCGGCGACGAAGTCGGCAAGGTCATGATGAGCCAGCTGGCCAAGCAGCGCGTGCTCGACCGCCACGGCAAGGAAGTCGACCAGGAGTCGTTCAACTCCATCTACATGATGGCCGACTCGGGTGCGCGCGGCTCCGCTGCGCAGATCCGCCAGCTGGCCGGCATGCGCGGCCTGATGGCCAAGCCGGACGGCTCGATCATCGAGACGCCCATCACGGCGAACTTCCGTGAAGGCCTGAACGTGTTGCAGTACTTCATCTCCACCCACGGCGCCCGCAAGGGCCTGGCGGACACGGCGCTGAAGACGGCGAACTCCGGTTACCTGACGCGTCGCCTGGTCGACGTGACCCAGGATCTGGTGGTCACCGCAGACGATTGCGGCACGCAGAACGGCATCAACATGCGCGCGCTGGTCGAAGGCGGCGAAGTGATCGAATCGCTGCGCGACCGCATCCTCGGCCGCGTCACCGCGATCGAGGTGCAGCACCCGGAAACGGGTGAACAGCTGCTGACCGGCGGCACCATGCTCGACGAAGACGTGCTCGACAGCCTCGAAGCTGCCGGCGTCGACGAAGTGAAGGTGCGCACCGCGCTGACCTGCGGCACGCGCTTCGGCCTGTGCGGCAAGTGCTACGGCCGCGACCTGGGCCGTGGTGGCCTGGTGAACCGCGGCGAAGCGGTCGGCGTGATCGCGGCGCAGTCGATCGGCGAACCGGGCACGCAGCTGACGATGCGCACGTTCCACATCGGCGGCGCGGCTTCGCGTGCGGCGGTGGCGTCGAGCGTCGATGCGAAGTCCGATGGCCACATCGGCTTCAACGCGACGATGCGCTACGTGACCAACGGCAAGGGCGACCTGGTCGTGATCTCGCGCTCGGGTGAAATCATCATCGCCGACCAGCACGGTCGCGAGCGCGAGCGCCACAAGGTGCCGTACGGCGCGATCCTGAACATCAAGCCCGACCAGCAGTTGAAGGCTGGCACGGTGCTGGCGAACTGGGATCCGCTGACCCGCCCGATCATCACGGAATTCGCCGGCAAGGCGAAGTTCGAGAACGTCGAGGAAGGTGTCACGGTCGCCAAGCAGCTCGACGAAGTGACCGGCCTGTCGACGCTGGTCGTGATCGACCCGAAGCGCCGCGGCGCGGCCAAGGTCGTGCGTCCGCAGGTCAAGCTGCTGGATGCCGGCGGCAACGAGGTGAAGATCCCCGGCACCGACCACTCGGTGACGATCGGCTTCCCGGTCGGCTCGCTGGTCCAGATCCGCGACGGCCAGGACCTGGCCCCGGGCGAAGTGCTGGCGCGCATTCCGGTCGAAGGCCAGAAGACGCGAGACATCACCGGCGGTCTGCCGCGCGTGGCCGAACTCTTCGAGGCGCGCAGCCCGAAGGACAAGGGCACGCTGGCCGAGATGACCGGCACGGTGTCGTTCGGCAAGGAGACCAAGGGCAAGGTTCGCCTGCAGATCACCGATCCGGAAGGCAAGGTCTACGAAGAGCTCGTCCCGAAGGAAAAGAACATCGTGGTCCACGAAGGCCAGGTGGTCAACAAGGGCGAGTCGATCGTCGACGGTCCGGCCGATCCGCAGGACATCCTGCGCCTGCTGGGCATCGAGGAACTGGCGCGCTACATCGTCGACGAGGTGCAGGACGTCTACCGTCTGCAGGGCGTGAAGATCAACGACAAGCACATCGAGGTGATCGTTCGCCAGATGCTGCGCCGCGTGCAGATCGTCAACCCGGGCGAGACGGCCTACATCGTCGGTGAGCAGGTCGAGCGTTCGGAGCTGCTGGACACCAACGACCGGATGGTGGCCGAAGGCAAGATGACGGCGACGCACGCCGACGTGCTGCTGGGCATCACCAAGGCGTCGCTGTCGACCGACAGCTTCATCTCGGCGGCATCCTTCCAGGAAACGACCCGCGTGCTCACCGAGGCTGCCATCATGGGCAAGCGCGACGAGCTGCGTGGCCTGAAGGAGAACGTCATCGTCGGCCGCCTGATCCCGGCCGGTACCGGCATGGCCTTCCACGACGCACGCCGCGTCAAGGAAGAGATGGACGACGCCGAGCGCCGTGCCATCGCGATGCAGGAGGCGGAGGAATTCGCCTCGGTGCAGGAAACCCCGGCGGAAGCCGGTGGCGACGCTGCCGAGTGAGTGTTCGCGCCTCGCGCTGAAAGGGCGGCTTCGGCCGCCCTTTTTTTTCATCCCGGCGGCGCGGCCCAGGCTTCGGGCACCAGGATCGCCAGGCCGCGCGGCAGGGCCCGGCGCGCCAGCCGCAGCACGGCGCGGTCGCGGGTGAACAGCCAGTCGGCGCGGTGAAGGGCGAAATCGATGAACTTCTGGTCGTCGGGGTCGGTGCAGCGCAGCGGCGCGGCCAGGCCAGCGGGCGGCGGAGTGTCTTCGATGTGAGCGCATGCACTCCATGTCGCCCAGATGCGATCGACATCCATCGACGGATTGCGCGGCAAACCCCGGCGCAGCACCTCGGCCAGCTCGTCGCGCATCGCGGCCGTGGCGACCCATTGCAGCCGGCCAAGCTCGACCGCGCGGGCGATCGGAGCGACCCCCGGATTGCCGAACACCAGCCAGTCGAGCACGACGTTGGTGTCCAGCACCGCGCGGGGTGGGTCGAAGCGGAATACAGGTGCGGTCATATCCCTGGCTTGCGGGTGTACGGGGCTACGAATATAATCGCGGGCTTTTCGGCAGATTCTGCTTCGCTCTTTTGTCGGTCCGGTGCCTGGGTTCATGGAATCCACAAGCCGGTCGATCGGGCGGTCAACGATCCCGCAGCCTCGCGGTTCCATCGTTCGGCCACACGCCCAAGGGAGGGCGCGACGCTTCTTCCGAGAGTGCCCAGGCCTCTACAACAGAGATCCGGGCAGTGACTTCAAACGGGAACAAGTTACCAACATGCCAACCATCAACCAACTCGTCCGTCTGGGCCGCGAGGTCGAGAAGACGAAGTCCAAATCCCCGGCGCTGCAGGGTGGACCCCAGCGCCGCGGTGTGTGCACTCGCGTGTACACCACCACCCCGAAGAAGCCGAACTCGGCGCTGCGTAAAGTGGCCAAGATTCGCCTGACCAACGGGTTCGAGATCATTTCCTACATCGGCGGCGAAGGCCACAACCTGCAGGAGCACAGCGTCGTGCTCGTGCGCGGCGGCCGCGTGAAGGATCTGCCGGGTGTTCGCTACCACATCGTGCGCGGCTCGCTCGACCTGCAAGGCGTGAAAGACCGCAAGCAGTCGCGTTCCAAGTACGGCGCGAAGCGCCCGAAGGCCGGCAAGTAAGCTGGTTCGTGAAGTCGTCATCGCGGGAGTGCAAGCTCCGGCATGGCGTGTTGCGGTTGCGGTGGGTGTGGATCCCGCCGGGCCGAGTAAGTGGAAGCCCGGGCGCAAGAAGCGCCTTCGTGGTGACCGCGGTGCAGGCAGCGATGCCCGCGCCAACTGAAGATAAAAGGAAGAGCAATGCCTCGTCGTCGCGAAGTACCCAAGCGTGAGATCCTCCCTGATCCGAAGTTCGGATCGGTCGACCTTTCCAAGTTCATGAACGTGATCATGGAGTCCGGCAAGAAGGCTATCGCCGAACGCATCATCTACGGTGCCCTGGAGCAGGTCGAGAAGAAGTCGGGCAAGGATCCGCTGGAGATCTTCACCGTCGCGCTGAACAACATCAAGCCGATGGTCGAAGTGAAGTCACGCCGTGTCGGCGGTGCGAACTACCAAGTTCCCGTGGAAGTTCGCCCCGTCCGCCGCGTGGCCCTGGCCATGCGCTGGCTGAAGGAATCGGCCCGCAAGCGCGGCGAGAAGTCGATGGCCCAGCGCCTCGCCAACGAACTGCTGGAGGCCGTCGAAGGCCGCGGCGGCGCGATGAAGAAGCGCGACGAAGTGCACCGCATGGCAGACGCCAACAAGGCGTTCTCGCACTTCCGCTTCTAAGAACGAAGTCCCCAGTCCAACGGCCGCTCTTCGGGTTTACGCGAACCCGCGAGCGGCCCCTGCTTTTGGAGTGCCATCATGGCCACCCGCAAGACCCCCATCGAGCGCTACCGCAACATCGGCATCTCGGCCCACATCGACGCCGGCAAGACCACGACCACCGAGCGCATCCTGTTCTACACGGGTGTGAACCACAAGATCGGTGAAGTGCACGATGGCGCTGCCACGATGGACTGGATGGAGCAGGAGCAGGAGCGCGGCATCACGATCACGTCGGCCGCGACGACCTGCTTCTGGAAGGGCATGGAGCTCAACCACCCCGAGCACCGCATCAACATCATCGACACCCCGGGGCACGTGGACTTCACGATCGAGGTCGAGCGCTCGATGCGCGTGCTCGACGGTGCCTGCATGGTGTACTGCGCCGTGGGTGGCGTGCAGCCCCAGTCGGAAACCGTCTGGCGCCAGGCCAACAAGTACAAGGTGCCGCGCCTCGCGTTCGTCAACAAGATGGACCGCACCGGCGCGAACTTCTACAAGGTCTATGACCAGATGAAGGCCCGCCTGAAGGCGAACCCGGTGCCCATCGTGATCCCGATCGGTGCCGAAGACAACTTCAGCGGCGTGGTCGACCTCATCAAGATGAAGGCGATCATCTGGGACGAAGCCTCCCAGGGCATGAAGTTCGACTACAAGGACATCCCGGCCGAACTGCAGGCCGACGCCAAGAAATGGCGCGAGAACATGATCGAGGCCGCCGCTGAATCCAGCGAAGACCTGATGAACAAGTACCTCGAGTCGGGCGACCTGAGCGAAGCCGAGATCAAGCTGGGCATCCGCACGCGCACGATCGCGAGCGAGATCCAGCCGATGCTGTGCGGTACCGCGTTCAAGAACAAGGGCGTGCAGCGCATGCTCGACGCCGTGATCGACTTCATGCCGTCGCCGATCGACATCCCGCCGGTGCCGGGCACCGACGAGGACGAGAAGGTCGTCACCCGCAAGGCCGACGACAACGAGAAGTTCGCCGCGCTGGCCTTCAAGCTGATGACCGACCCGTACGTCGGCCAACTGACCTTCGTGCGCGTCTACTCGGGCGTGCTGAAGTCGGGCGACTCGGTCTACAACCCGATTCGCGGCAAGAAGGAACGCATCGGCCGGATCCTGCAGATGCACGCCAACCAGCGTGAAGAAATCAAGGAAATCCTGGCCGGCGACATCGCCGCCTGCGTGGGCCTGAAGGACGTGACGACCGGCGAAACGCTGTGCGATCCCGACCACGTCATCACGCTCGAGAAGATGATCTTCCCGGAGCCGGTGATCTCGCAGGCCGTCGAGCCGAAGACCAAGGCCGACCAGGAAAAGATGGGCATCGCGCTGGGTCGCCTGGCGGCGGAAGATCCGTCGTTCCGCCTGCGCACCGACGAAGAGTCGGGCCAGACCATCATTTCCGGCATGGGCGAACTGCACCTGGAAATCATCGTCGACCGCATGAAGCGCGAGTTCGGCGTGGAAGCCAACGTCGGCAAGCCGCAGGTGGCCTACCGCGAAACGATCCGCAAGTCGGCGACCGATGTCGAAGGCAAGTTCGTGCGCCAGTCGGGCGGCAAGGGCCAGTACGGCCACGTCGTGCTGAACATCGAGCCGCAGGAGCCGGGCAAGGGCTTCGAGTTCGTCGACGCCATCAAGGGCGGTGTCGTGCCGCGCGAATTCATCCCCGCGGTGAAGAAGGGCGTCGAAGACTCGCTGCCGAACGGCGTGCTGGCCGGCTTCCCGGTGGTCGACGTGAAGGTCACGCTGATCTTCGGTTCGTACCACGAAGTCGACTCGAACGAAAACGCGTTCAAGATGGCCGCGTCGCTGGGCTTCAAGGACGGCTGCCGCAAGGCCAGCCCGGTCATCCTCGAGCCGATGATGGCCGTGGAAGTCGAGACCCCGGAAGACTACGCCGGCAACGTGATGGGTGACCTGTCATCCCGCCGTGGCATGGTGCAGGGCATGGACGACATGCCCGGYGGCGGCAAGGTCATCAAGGCCGAGGTTCCGCTGTCGGAAATGTTCGGCTACTCGACCACGCTGCGCTCGATGTCGCAAGGCCGTGCCACGTACACGATGGAGTTCAAGCACTACGCCGAAGCTCCGAAGAACGTGGCCGACGCGATCATCACCGCCCGCGGCAAGTAATTCAGCTAGTTAGACGAAGCCGGTCTTCGTCGTCTGCTTCGCGCGATGCCAGTGGCGCGCGAACCCAGCGGGCGGCGGAGACCTTAAACCCAGCACTGGAAGTGCTCTTTGATACGGAGAATCTGAAATGGCAAAAGGCAAATTCGAGCGGACCAAGCCGCACGTGAACGTTGGGACGATCGGTCACGTGGACCATGGCAAGACGACGCTGACGGCGGCGATCACGACGGTGCTGTCGGCGAAGTTCGGCGGCGAAGCGAAGGCGTACGACCAGATCGACGCGGCGCCGGAAGAGAAGGCACGCGGCATCACGATCAACACGGCACACGTCGAGTACGAGACGGCGAACCGCCACTACGCACACGTCGACTGCC
>NZ_JBFUGW010000245.1:0-9397 GCF_056402735.1 Rhizobacter sp. P3_C12 | reverse complement strand
GGCCTATGCCACGCTGCTGACCGGCCGCGAACGCGAGCGGCAGACGCGCCTCGGCTGGCTCGCCCGCTTCCAGACGGCCGRCGGCGCCGTGCCGGCGCTCGCGCGGCTCGGCGTGGCCGGCGGCATCATCGCCGCGGTGCTGGGCCTGGGCGGCTCGGTCGGCGATGCGCAGATCGTCGTCTACAACGGGCTGGGCACGCCGGTGCAGGTGACGGTGGCCGGGCGCCCGCCGCTGGCCGTCGCACCGAATGCACTGCAGCGGCTCACGCTGCCGGCCGGGCACATGGTGCAGGTCGAGTCGCGCACGCCGAAGGGCGCGCTGATCGAATCGTTCGAGGCCGATGCGAAGGGCAGCTTCGGCACCTACGTCTACAACGTCGCGTCGGCCGCGCCGCTGGTCGAGTGGACCGCGGTGTACGGCCGCACGCAGAGCATTCCCGAGCGCATGCTCGGCACGCCGCGCTGGTCGTCGACCGGTGCCGAGCATGTGTTCGAGGAGCCGCCGAAGTCGATCAGCACCAAGGGCGGCGGCGGCACGCGCACCGTGCTGCAGGGGCTGGCCGACATGCCGCCCGACCGGCAGCTCGATGCGCTGGCCAACGACGCGCAGCGGCGGCAGCTGATCGCCACGCACCTGCGCTGGGATGCCGCCGGCAGCGGGGCCGTGGTGCCGTGGCTCGGGATGGTCGGCGACAACGCGCAACTGCTGGCGCTGGTGCGCGAGCGGCTGAAGGGGGCGCCCGACGAGGTGGCGTCGCTGCGGGCCGAGCAGGACGGCGCGCAGGGCGCTGCGCACACCGAGGTCTGTGCGCGCCACATGGCCGCCAGCCGCGCCGCGCCCGACAACCCGAACCTGCGCTACGCCGCGGTGCGCTGCGACACCGAGAGCCCGCAGAAGTGGCAGGCCTTCATCGACGGCCATGCGCGCTGGCCGGCGCACGCGTGGTTCGGCTATGCGGCAGCGTATTCCGAACTCGACTTCGGCCGCCTCGACGCCGGCCTGGCCGGCCTGGGCGAAGCGCGCGGGCGCATGGCGTCGCTGGCTGCGTACATCGCGATCGACGAGGCGCGGCTGCGCCGCTTCCTGAAGCAGGACGACGCGAAGCGCATGGCCGAGCTGACCCAGGCGTCGCCGGTGCTGCGCGCGCGCCTGGCGATGGAGGGCGGGACCGCGACCGCCGAGGAAGGCCTGCCGACCGAGTACACCGAGTTGGCGCGTGGCCGCATCGACGCCGCGCTGAAGGCGGCAGGCGCCGGGTCCGCGCACCGCCAGGCCCGCCTGCTGCGGCTGGCGGCGGCCTCCGACGGTGCGGATCAGCCACTGGTCCTGCGGGCGATCGCGTTGCCGACGGACAGCGGTGTCGACGATGCGACCGCATGGCTGGCTGCTGCTGTCGCGGCACGCGGCGGGCAGGACATCGAGCCCTTCGTCGCCGCCGTCGCGCGCCGCTCGCCGACCGATGCGGCGCTGATGCGGGTGTTCTTCGAGCAGCTGCAGAAGACGCGCGATGTCGGCGTGGCCGATCGCGTGCTGGCCGAGATGTCGTTCCAGTGGCGCGTGCACGCCTACGCGGCCGGCGTCGTGCTGCTCGGTCGCGAGGCGCCGTCGGCGTGGCGCGATGCGGCGCGCCGGTTGCTGTTCGCCGACGAGCGGCCGTATTTCCTGTAGCGCCTCAGGAACGGCCCGTCCCCGTTCGCCCTGAGCAGGGACTGAGCCTGTCGAAGGCCCGTCTGTCGAAGGGTCGTTTCCAAAGCACGCATGGCCTTCGACAAGCTCAGTCCGAACGGGACTTTTCGCGGATGAGTTCGATGAACGCCCGCAACCCTGCCGGCACGTGCCGGCGCGTCGGGTAGTACAGGCAGATGCCGGGGTAGGGCGGCGTCCAGTCCGCGAGCATGCGCACCAGCCGTCCCTGCTTCAGGTCGTCGCCGACGTGCAGCTCCGACAGGTAGCCGACACCGACCCCGGCATGGACCGCGCTGCGCATCAGTGACGGCTCGTCGAGCGTGATCGGGCCGGGCACGTCCAGCGTCAGCGATTCGCCATGCCGCTCGAATTCCCAGCGGTAGCGTGCGCCGCTCGCGAGGCGCCAGCGGATGCAGCGGTGGTTCATCAACTCGCCCGGCGTGCCGGCACTGCCGTGCGCCGCCACGTAGTCGTGCGACGCCACCACCGCCATTCGCATGTCACCGCTCATCGGCACCGCGATCATGTCGCGCGGCACCGTGTCGGCCACCCGGATGCCGGCGTCGTAGCCCTCGGCGACGATGTCGATCAGCCGCCCTTCGGTGACCAGGTCGACCTGCATCTGCGGGTAGCGCTTCAGGAACTCGAGCACGATCGGCTCGAACACGATGCGCGCCGCGCCGACCGAGGTGTTCAGCCGCAGCGTGCCGGTCGGCGTGTCGCGCAGCAGGTTCACTGCCTCCATCGCGCCGCGGATGTCGCCCAGCGCCGGCGCGATGCGCGCGACGAACTGCTCGCCGGCCTCGGACAGCGCCACGCTGCGCGTCGTGCGGTTGAACAGGCGCACGCCGAGGCGAGCCTCGAGCCCGGCCACCGCGCCGCTCAGCGCCGAGGTCGACATGCCCATGTCGGTGGCGGCTGCACGGAAGCTGCCGTGCCGCGCCACGGCCAGCACCGCTTCCAGTTCGACGAGGCCTGATTTGTGCATTGTCCTGATTACCAGAACGAGTCGTCTGGATTCGTGCAGCTTATCAAATCAATGCCCGGCCTCTAGATTCGATGCATCCCTTCATTGCACAGGACATCGACATGCACGACATCACCCGGATCTACATCGACGGCGCCTTCGTGGCCCCGCACGGCCAGGAGCGTTTCGACCTCTTCAACCCCGCCACCGAGGAGCGCATCGGCCAGGTCGCGCTCGGCGATGCCGAAGACGCCCGCCGCGCGATTGCCGCGGCCCGGCGCGCGCTGCCCGGCCTGTCGCGCAGCCCGAAGGCCGAGCGCGTCGCGATGCTGCGCCGCCTGCACCAGGCGGTGCTGGCGCGCGTCGACGACATCCGCGACGCGACCATCCTCGAGTACGGCGGGCCGGTGGCGCGGGCGCAGTGGGGCGCGCAGTACGCGGCCGACGCCTTCCTGCTGGCGGCGCAGACGCTGGAGGATTACCCGCTCGAGCGGCGCATCGGCAGCGCCGAGGTCGTGATGGAAGCGGTCGGCGTGGTCGGGCTGATCACGCCGTGGAATGCGAACGCCGGCTTCATCTGCAACAAGCTCGCCACCGCGATCGCGGCCGGCTGCAGCGCGGTGATCAAGCCCAGCGAGATGAGCGCGATCCAGACCCAGGTCGTCACCGAGGCGCTGCATGCGGCCGGCCTGCCGCCGGGCGTGTTCAACATCGTCAACGGCCGTGGCGACGTGGTCGGTGCCGAGATCGCCACGCACCCCGATGTCGCGAAGATCTCGTTCACCGGCTCGACAGCCGTCGGCAAGGGCATCCTGCGCGCCGGCGTCGAGACGATGAAGCGCGTCACGCTCGAGCTCGGCGGCAAGTCGCCGACCGTGATCCTCGACGACGCGAACCCCGAGGCGGCGGTGAAGTTCGCCGTCGCGGCCGGCTTCATCAACAGCGGCCAGGCCTGCATCGCCGGCACGCGCATCCTGGTGCCGCAGGCGCGGATGGCGGCGTACGCGCAACGCATCGGCGACGCGGTGGCGCAGGTGCGCGTCGGCGACCCGGCCGATCCGTCGACCGCGATCGGGCCGATGGTGAGCCAGCGGCAGTTCGATCGCGTGCAGCGCTACATCGGGATCGGCCTCGCCGAGGGCGCGCGGCTGGTGGTCGGCGGCGAAGGCCGGCCCGACGGCCTGCCGCGCGGCTGGTTCATCCGCCCGACGGTGTTCGCCGACGTGCGCAACGACATGACCCTCGCCCGCGAGGAGATCTTCGGGCCAGTGCTGGCCATCATCGGCTACCGCGACGAGGAAGACGCCATCGCGATCGCGAACGACACGGTGTACGGGCTGCAGGCGTACGTGGCGTCGTCGAACCCGGCACGCGCCCGCGCGGTGGCCGCGCGGCTGCAGGCCGGCCGGGTGCTGATCAACGCGCTGCACAACGAGCCGCGCGCGCCGTTCGGCGGCTTCAAGCAGTCGGGCCTGGGCCGCGAGTTCGGCGAGTTCGGGCTCGAGGCCTTCCTCGAACCGAAGAGCGTGCTCGCGGGGGGCTGATCAGTCCGGCTTGCGGTTCAGCAGGCTGAAGCCGTGGCTCCAGTGGTTGTTGCCGAAGCCGTAGCGGATCCAGATCATCGCGAGCGATTCCAGCAACCGGGCCTGCTCGATGCCGCCGAGGTCGATCGCGCTGCGCCAGCCGAAGCGGTGCAGGATCGCTGCGACCTCGGCCTTGGCGCCGGCGTCGTTGCCGGCGATGAACATGTCCGGTTCGCCGTCCGCCAGCGTCGGCTGCACCATGTGCGACGCGGTGATGATGTTGAAGGCCTTCACGACCTTCGACTGCGGCAGCAGCCGCTGCACCGTCTCGCCGGCCGAGTCGGTGAAGCCGAGCGCGAGCACCGGCTGGCCCGAGCTGAAATCGACCGGGTTGACGGCATCGATCACCGTCTTGCCGGCGAGCGCGTCAGCGAGGGCGGGTGTCAATGCCGCCTTCAGCGCGGCCCAAGGCAGCGCGATGACGGCGCTGTCGGCCTGTCGGGCGGCATCGACGAGGCTGGCTGCGGTGCTGCCGGGCACGGCGGCAAGTGCCGCGCGGATTTTCTCGCCGCCGGTGTCGCGGCTGCCGAACACCACGCGGTCGCCGCGGGCGACGAAGCCTTTCGCGAGCGCCGTGCCGACGTTGCCGTTGCCGAGGATGGCGATGGTGGAAGAACTCATGTCAGGCTCCAGTGGGATGTCGATGGGGGCAGTGTGCGAGCCGTCAATCAACAACGTAAGATGGTCGCCGGTTCCTGAACTCATAACCCAAGGTTGAGAATGGACGCAGCGCAGCGGGTGCCGGCCATCCTGTCGTTCGTGCAGACCGCCGACCGCGGCAGCTTCGCCGCGGCGGCCAGGGCGCTGGGCATCTCGGGGGCGGCGGTCAGCAAGAACGTCGCGTCACTGGAGGCCTCGCTCGGCGTGCGGCTGCTCAACCGCACGACGCGGGTGCAGCGGCTGACGAGCGAGGGCGAGGCCTTCCTCGAGCGGGCGCGCGTCGCGATCGATGCGCTCGATGCGGCCGTCGACGCGGTGGCGGCGCAACGCGCCGAACCGAGCGGCCGCGTGCGCATCTCCTGCCCGAGCAACTACGGCCAGCATTTCCTGCTGCCGCTGATGCCGGGGCTGAGGACGCGCCATCCGGGGCTGGTCCTGGACCTGGATTTCGACGACCGGCGGGTCGACCTGATCGCGCAGGGCTACGACCTCGCGCTGCGCGGCGGCCGTGCCACCGATTCGGGCCTGGTGTCGCGCCCGGTCGGCCGGCTCGAGATGGTGCTGGTGGCAACGCCGGCCTACCTGGCCGCCCGCGGCGTGCCGCGCAGCCGGGCAGACCTGCCGGCGCACGACGTCGCGCTGGTGCGCTTCCTCAGCGGCGAGGTGTCGCCGTGGACCTTCCGCGAACCGGACGGCTCGACCGTCGACCTGTGGCCCGAACGCTGCGTGATGACGATCTCGACCGGCGCCGCGGTGGAGACGGCGCGCATGGGCCTGGGCATCGTGCAGGTCGGGCTGCCGCAGGCTTGGCCGCTGCTGAAGTCGGGCGAGCTGAAGGCGCTGTTCGTCGACGAGCACGTCGCCGGTGATCGCGAACTGGCGCTGCACTATCCGCACCGCGCGCTGGTCGCGCCGCGCGTGCGGGCGACCGTCGATCACCTGGTGGCGCAGCTCGCCTCGAACGAGGCGCTGCACGTCACGCGCGAAGCGCTGCGGCCTTACGCGGTGTCGTAGCCCGGATGCCAATCCGGGGATCGTGACCCTGAATCCCGGATTGGCATCCGGGCTACTGGAACGCGACCTCGGCGAAGCTGCGCAGCTTGCGGCTGTGCAGCTGGTCCACCGTCTGCGCCCGCAGCAGCTCCACCGCCCGCATGCCGATGCGCAAATGCTGGTCGACCCGCTCGCGGTAGAAGTGGTTGGCCATCCCCGGCAGCTTGATCTCGCCGTGCAGCGGCTTGTCGCTGACGCACAGCAAGGTGCCGTAGGGCACGCGGAAGCGGAAGCCGTTGGCCGCGATCGTCGCGCTCTCCATGTCGAGCGCCACTGCCCGGCTCTGGCTGAAGCGGCGCTCCGGCGTGCGTTGCGGCAGCAGCTCCCAGTTGCGGTTGTCGGTGGAGGCGACCGTGCCGGTGCGCAGGATGCGCTTCAGTTCGTAGCCGGTGAGCTGCGTGATGTCGGCCACTGCCTGCTGCAGCGCGACCTGGATCTCGGCCAGCGGCGGGATCGGCACCCACAGCGGCAGGTCTTCGTCGAGCACGTGGTCCTCGCGCACGTAGCCGTGGGCCAGCACGTAGTCGCCCAGCGCCTGCGTGTTGCGCAACCCGGCGCAGTGGCCGAGCATGATCCACGCATGCGGGCGCAGCACCGCGATGTGGTCGGTGATCGTCTTCGCGTTGGCCGGGCCGACGCCGATGTTGACCATCGTGATGCCGGCGCCGTCGCCGCGCACCAGGTGGTAGGCCGGCATCTGCGGCAGCCGCGGCGGGATCGCGCCGAGCTCGTCGCCGGGCCGGTGGGCCGTGCCGGTGCGCCGCGTGATCACGTTGCCCGGCTCGACGAAGGCGAGGTACTCGCTCGCCGGATCGGCCATCGCCTCGTGGCCCAGGCGCACGAATTCGTCGATGTAGAACTGGTAGTTCGTGAACAGCACGAAGTTCTGGAAGTGGTCGGGTGCGGTGCCGGTGTAGTGGCGCAGCCGGTGCAGCGAGTAGTCGACGCGCGGCGCGGTGAACAGCGACAGCGGGTGCGACTGGCCGGGCCTGGTCTCGTAGGTGCCGTTGGCGATGGCGTCGTCCATCGCGGCCAGGTCGGGCAGGTCGAACATGTCGCGCATCAGCAGCCGGCGGTCCGGGCCCAGGCTGCCTTCCAGGTGGTCGTGTTCGGCCAGCGAGAAGTGCACCGGGATGGGCTGGCCGCTGACGCCGACCTCGAGCGCGACGTTGTGGTTCTTCAGCAGCAGCCGGAACTGCTCCAGGTAGTAGCCCTGGAACAGGTCGGGCCGCGTCAGCGTGGTCTCGTAGGTGCCGGGGCCGGCGACGAAGCCGTAGCTCAGCCGCGAGTCGGCGCGCGCGACGGTGTCGGTGTGCACCCGCACGAAGGGGTAGCAGGCCCGCACGTGCTCGGTGGGCGCGGTGCCGGCGACGAAGCTGTGCAGGGCACCACGCAGGTGCGCGAGGCTCTGCTCGTAGATGGCCTGCACCTGCGCGAGCGCGGCGACCGGGTCGGTGAAGCGCTGGGAGTCGAGAGACATGGAATGTTCCTGGAGCCGTTCGTGACCATTCTCTCGCGCCGCCATCACCCGTGCCGGCCGGGGTTTCCTACAATTTGCGGCATCAAAACACCGGAGGAGGACGCTCATGCCCATTGCAGGCCTCGGGCTTCACATCGTCATTGCCCTGTTCTTTGCCGTGCACGCGGTGCGCAGCCGCCAGCAGACCTACTGGCTGTTCGTGCTGTTCTCGTTCCCGCTGCTCGGCAGCATCGTCTACTTCCTGGCGATCTACCTGCCGGATTCGCGGCTGGAGCGCGGTGCGCGCAAGGCGATCGTCGCGGCGGTGAAATCGCTCGACCCGACGCGCGAGCTGCGCGACGCCCGCGCCGCGTTCGAGTACACGCCGACCGCGCAGAACCAGATGCGGCTCGCATCGGCGCTGTACGACGCCGGCGAGTTCGATGAATCGGCGCAGACCTGGGAGGCCTACCTGAAGGGCCCGTTCTCGACCGATCTCGAGATCCGCCGCGGTGCGGCCCGCGCCAGCTTCGCGCGCGAGCGCCCGCAGGAGGCGATCAGCCACCTGAACGTGATCCGCCAGCAGGACCCGAACTTCCGCGAGGAAGAGATCTCGCTGCTGCTCGCGCGTTCGCTGGCCGCCGCCGGCCGTCATGGCGAGGCGCGCGACGCCTTCGAAGCGACGGTGGCGCGCTTCGGCAGCTTCGAGGCGCGGGCCGAGTTCGCGATCTGGGCGCTGGTGCAGCGCGAGACCGAACTCGCCGCGCGCCTGCAGGTGGAGATCCAGCGCGCCACCGAGCGCTGGAACCGCCACACCCGCGAGTTGAACGCCGAGCTGATGCGCCGGCTGCGCGTCGCGCACGAGCAGACCAGGACGCCGTCGGCCTGACGGCAGCGGTCGCGGCTCAGGCCGCCGCCGGCTCGCCCAGGTACACGCCGCGCGGCGCGGCCAGCCCCTGCCGCACGTTGCGGCTGAGGTCGTCGGCCAGCACTTCCTCGGCGCCGCTCGCGAGCGCGTCGACGACCTGCTGCGCCACGTCGTCGGGGTTCGCCTTCGCCGTGTCCAGGCCCTTCGTCATGTCGGTGTCCATGTAGCCGACGTGCACGCCCACCACCTGCGTGCCCTGCGCGCGCAGCTCGCCGCGCAGGCCGTTGGTCAGCGACCAGGCGGCCGACTTGCTCGTGCTGTAGGTCGCCGCGCTCGGGATGTTGACCCAGCTCAGCACCGACAGCACGTTGACGATCGCGCCGCCGCCGTTGGCCTTCAGCACCGGCGCGAAGGCCTGGCTGAGCGCCAGCGGGCCAAAGAAGTTGGTCTCCATCTCGGCGCGCGCCGCCGCGGCGCTGCCGGCGGCCAGCAGCGGCGAGCCGCGCGTGATGCCGGCGTTGTTGATCACGACGCTCACGTCCTTCAGTTGCGCGGCAGCGCGCGCGACGTCGTCGGCGTTCGTCACGTCGAGCTTCACCGCCTCGACGCCCGGCAGCGTGATGCTGGCCGGGTCGCGGGCGGCCGCATAGACCTTCTTCGCGCCGGCGGCGAGCAGCTGCTGGACCAGGGACTTGCCGAGGCCACGGTTGGCGCCGGTCACGAGGAAGACGGCATTGCGGATGTTCATGGCGGGTCCTTTCGGGGATGCTTACATTGTTTATATGACGGTCGTCATGATTGAGATTATATGACGTGCATCATTTATCATGTCAAGCGGCGTCTTGGGCATCACCGCGCCGGAAAGGTCTTCTCCCCATGAAAGTCAGTCGTGAACAAGCCGAGCAGAACCGCGAACGGGTGCTGCAGGTGGCGGCGAAGCTGTTCCGCGAGCGCGGCTTCGACGGCATCGGCGTGGCCGACCTGATGAAGAGCGCCGGCATGACGCACGGCGGCTTCTACGGCCAGTTCGGCTCGAAGGAAGACCTGATGGCCGAGGCCTGCAGCCGGGTGTTCGACGAGGGCGGCGAGCGCTGGCGGCGGGTCGTGGGCGATGCGGCGG
>NZ_JBFUGW010000244.1:0-9447 GCF_056402735.1 Rhizobacter sp. P3_C12 | reverse complement strand
GTGCACTCGCGGATCGTGTAGTCGTCCGGCGCATTGCGCACCGACGAGCAATCGGTGCCGTTCCAGCCCTCCATGAGCCCGATCATGTAGCTCACGGACGCAGGCACCGAGTCGAACCAGACAAGGGTCGAAAAGTTGTAGCTCGCCTTGTACTGCGTGATCGGTTGCGCTGCAACCGATCCGACCCACGCCAGGCACGCGTGCGCCATCAGCAGCATCAGCGCTGCCATCTTCCTGCTCTTCACGGAACGCTCCTCGTCTCGCCTCGACATCGGTGAACACCTGCGGTGTTCGACCGACTACCTGTGCTCGCGGCGAATCCTCTGGAGGAACTGCATCGGCGCGGCCGGCGGATTAGACGTGAACGAAATGACGGTAACAAGAGGCTGTCGAGGCAACACGGCAATTGTTGACAATCTCCCGGGCCTCACGACGCGAATTGTGGAGATCCATCGCAATTCAATTGCGAGGCTCGACAACAAGCGACCGCAGACATTGAACGCTGCGTTCAAACCCCTTGCTCAGCGCCAGCGCGCCACCACATCACACTCCCACGTTGACCGGAGAAGCCCCATGCCTGCCACCGCCCTCGCCCACCTGCCCGCCGACGGCTCGCCCGAACTGCTGTTCCTGCTGTTCCATGGCGTCGGTGCCAATGCCTCGCACATGGCGCCGCTCGCGCAGCGGCTGGTCGCCGAGTACCCGAAGGCGGCCGTGGTCTGCCTGGACGCGCCACACCCATTCGACGGCGTGCCCGGTGGCGGCAGCGGCTGGCAGTGGTTCTCGATCCAGGGCATCACCGAAGACAACCGCCCGCAACGCGTCGCCGAGGCGCTGCCGCGCTTCATCGCGACGGTGCGCAGCGTGCAGCAGCAGCTGAACATGTCGTGGCCGTGCACCGCGCTGGCCGGCTTCTCGCAGGGCGCGATCATGGCGCTCGAGGCCGTGCAGGCCGAGCCGGCGCTGGCCGGCCGCGTGCTGGCCTTCAGCGGCCGCCATGCCACCGCGCCCGGGCATGCCCCCGAGGACACCACCGTGCACCTGTTCCACGGCATGGCCGACCGGGTGCTGCCCTGCGGCCCGGCGATCGATTCGGCCGAGCGCCTGCTCGCACTCGGCGGCGACGTGACCGCCGACGTGCTGCCCGGCATCGGCCACGAGCTGCATCCGCAGCTGCTCGACAAGGCCGTCGAGCAACTGCGCACCTTCCTGCCGAAGAAGGTGTGGCGCCAGGCGATGAGCGAGGCGCCGATCCTGCCGCGCAGCGCATCGAGCGACGAACTGGGCTGAGCCACCCCACCGGTGGCATGGGGTTTGCTGACTTGCATACAAGCCGGTACCCATTGGGATCGCATGCGCCAAGCCGGGGCATGCGTCGAGAAGGGGCCGGCCTGTTCCGCCGCATCACCAACCCCATCCCGAAGGATTCCCCATGCGTACCCGAACCCTGTCGAAGGCCGCGGCCTGTGCCGCGCTGGCCGCCTGTGCCGCCGCCGCCCATGCCGCCGAATGGAGCGACGCCTTCATCGGCTTCACCTATGGCACCAAGTTCAAGGAACCCGGCAGCGACGCGGACGTGAAGAAGAAGGTCGCGACGCTGCAATACGTGGGCGGCTACAAGTACGGCGTCAACTTCTTCTCGATCGACATGCTGGCCTCCGACGAGAACAACCCGGCCAACAACAGCGACCGCGGCGCGCACGAGGTGTATGCCACCTACAGCAACACCGTGAGCTTCGGCAAGGTCAGCGGCAAGCCGATGAAGTTCGGCCCGATCCGCGATGTCGGCTTCCAGTTCGGCTTCGACTTCAACTCGAAGAACGATGCCTTCGGCGCCGGCCTGACGAAGTACATCGCCGGCCCGAAGGTGGAGTTCGACGTGCCGGGCCTGCTGACGCTCGGGCTGCTGTACTACAAGGAGAACAACAACAACTCGATCGCCGGCACGCACGTGAATTTCGATGCGGCGCCGCGCCTCGCAACGGTGTGGAGCTTCGACTTCAACGCCGGGTTGCCGGCGGTGTTCAAGGGCTGGGGCACCTGGACCGGCGAGAAGGGCAAGGACGGCTTCGGCGGCGACACCGCGGCCGAGACCTGGACCGAGATGGGCCTGCTGTGGGACGTGGGCTCGGCCGCCGGCACGCCGAAGACCTTCTATGCAGGCTTCGGCTACCAGTACATCAAGAACAAGTTCGGCAACCCGTCATCGCTGGCGGGCACCAAGGTGTCGGCGCCTTCGTTGAAGGCCGAGTACCACTTCTAGCCCGACCTCAGTCGAGCACCACCTCGGTCTTGACCGCCCCCGCGCGGTCCGCACGCGCGCTGAGTGCCAGCCGCGTGCCCTTCGGCGCGCGCACCACCCACTCCGCGACCGCGCGGTCGGCCGTCACCTCGCGTGTCGGCAAAAAGGCCTGCAGCGTGCTCTTCGGCCCGTGGCCCTCGAGCTGCGGGCCTTCGATGCGCTCCTTGCCGCTGACCAGCGACACCGTCGCATCGCCCGGCGGCAGGTGGATCTCGAACATCGTGCCGCGCACCGTCTTGCGCGCCAGCGCCCGCTTGCTCACGTACGCGGGCAGGTAGCCGCTGTTGCACACCGCCAGGCGCACGCGCCAGGTGTCGGGGCCGAGCGCGCGCACCTCGGTGCGCAGCAGCTCCAGCCGGGGCAGGCTCAGCGCGATCTGGTCCATCCACGCCGGGAAGCGCGCCGCCTCGCGCTCGCGCAGCTGCGGCGGTGGGTTGCGCCAGAAGTTCATCTTGTCCCAGCCGCCGATCTCCACCGGCCCGAGCTGCGGGTGGTGGAAGGGCTTCCACTCGACGTGGGCCTGGCCACCGCACTGCTCGTCGCTCCACTTCAGCAGCTTCAGGTCGTCTTCCACCGGGTGGTCGCGGAACCAGTCGATCCACTTGTAGCCGCTGATGCCGGCCTCCTTGTTCGGCGACCACAGCTCCACCACCCAGAACAGCGCGCCCAGGTGCTCGTACACCCAGTCCTGCGTGCCGGTGATGACCTCCTTCGGGTGGTACTTGAAGTCGTGCCAGATGCTGATGGCCGGGTAGCCGGTGAGCTTCTCGCCGAGCGCGCTGAAGCGCTTGTACGACCACAGGTCCTCCGGGATCATGTCGTCGTCGCTCTGCGTGCCCATCGGCCGCAGGATCACGCCGCTGTGCGTGTGGTAGCTGATGGCCGCGCCGATGTTCGGGTGCTTCAGGATGAACTCGACCATCGCCCGCACCTCGGGCTCGCTGGCCGGGTACGGGCCCGCGCCCACCTGCTCGAACTCCTGCCGCCAGGCGGACGGGAAGTTGCGGTTCAGGTCCAACCCCTCCTGGTCGCGGTTCACGTTGACGGTCAGCCCGTCGTAGTTCTTCAGCAGGCCCTCGGGCATCAGCCGGTAGTACTCGCCGCCGAACTCGCCGGGCTCGCGCGGCACCATCAGCCGCTCGTCCTGTGGGCACTTCTTGTAGGTGCCGTGCGGGTCGGGGATGCGCATCGTCAGCATGCGGCCATCGCCGTCGACGTCTTCCAGCGTCAGCCCCTCGACCGGCTCCTCGTCGTACGGGTAGCTGCGCGTCGACGAGCGGATGTGGCGCGGCCGGTCGGCCAGCGCGAGCTCGGCGCCGTCGGGGTTGATGCGCGGGCACAGGTAGATCACGCGGGTGTCGAGCAGCTGCGTGACCTGGCGGCCGGTCTCGTCGCCCTGGCCGTGGTGCGTCACCAGGTGGTGCAGGTAGTACAGGCAGGTGGTGCTGGCCGTCAGCTCGGCGGCGTGGATGTTGCCGTCGGCCCAGAACGCGGGCTTGTCGGTGTCGGGGCCGGTCGCGGTGTTGGTGACGGTCGCGAGCCAGATGTCGCGGCCCTCGTGGCTCTTGCCGATCGACTGCACCTGCACCAGGCCGGGGTGCGCGGCGGCGTAGTCGAACAGCAGCTGGGTCAGGGCGTCGTACTTGTAGAAGATGTCGAAGCGTGGCGTGGGCGTGGCGGGCAACGTCATGGCGTACGTCAAGGCGGTGGGGGCGAAGCCGTGAGTGTCGCGCAACGCGCGCCTCGACGTGCGCCTCGACGCGCGCCGTTAGACTGTGGCGCCTTTCGTTGTTCCCCCATGCGCATCGCCTCCATCCGCCAGCAGCTCCGTGACCACGGCGCCAAGCCCGTTCACGAGGAACGCGTGCTGCGCCAGTGGTCGCGCGCGCTGCCGCAGGACGCCGGCAAGCGCCGCCCGGAAGACTTCCTGCCGCTCGCGCTGCGCGAGGCCCTGCCCGCGCTGGTGCAGCAGCTCGACGGCCTGGCGCGGCTGCGCTCCGAGCACCCGGCCGAGGACGGCTCGGCCCGCCTCCTGGTCGAGCTGCCGGACGGCCAGACGGTCGAGAGCGTGCTGCTGCCGCGCGACGGGCTGTGCGTGTCGACCCAGGTCGGCTGCGCGGTGGGCTGCGTGTTCTGCGCGACCGGCCGCGACGGGCTGCTGCGCCAGGTCGGCAGCGCCGAGATCGTCGCGCAGGTCGCGCTGGCGCGCGCACGCCGGCCGGTGAAGAAGGTCGTCTTCATGGGCATGGGCGAGCCGGCCCACAACCTCGACAACGTGATGGAGGCCATCGAGCTGCTCGGCACCGCCGGCGGCATCGGCCACAAGAGCCTGGTGTTCTCGACGGTCGGCGACCCGCGGGTGTTCGAACGCCTGCCCGCAGGCCCGGTGAAGCCGGCGCTGGCGCTGTCGCTGCACACCACCAAGGCGGCCCTGCGCGAGCAGCTGCTGCCGCGCGCGCCGCGCATCGCGCCCGATGAACTGGTGGAACTCGGCGAACGCTATGCGCGCGCCAGCGGCTACCCGATCCAGTACCAGTGGACGCTGCTCGACGGCATCAACGACGGCGACGACGAGATCGACGGCATCGTGCGGCTGCTGCGCGGCAAGTACGCGATCATGAACATGATCCCGTACAACACCAACGAAGGGCTGGACTTCCGCCGACCGCCTGCAGAGCGCGCCGAGGCGATCGCGCGCACGCTGCACAGCCGCGGCGTGCTGACGACGCTGCGGCAGTCGGCGGGGCAGGACGTGGAGGGCGGTTGCGGGCAGTTGCGGGCGCGCGCCGCCGCACCTGCCGCACGGCGCATCGAGATCGTCACGCAGCGCTGACAGAATGTCGCTCGCGAAGCCGTCCCCGGGGCGGCTCGGATTCGAACAACAGGGAGGACCGATGAAGAACACCCCGCTGCGGCACTGGGCCGCTGCCTTCGCCTGCGCCGTCATGAGCCTGACGGCTGCGGCACAGGCCGAGAACCCGCTGTACCCGATGAACAAGTCGCGCCGGCCGGTGCCGGCGTTCCCCCACGAGAGCCTGTCCGCCACCTGGCCGCAGCCCGACTACTTCCGCGAGGCGCTCAAGCTCACGCAGCTGCGCGTCGGCGAGCCGGCGCTGGCGCTGCGGTCCGAGACCGCGCCGCGCGTCATCGTGCTGCCGGTCCAGACCCAGGCCTTCGGCTTCTCGCCGGCCTTCCGCGCCTTGCTGGGTGCACAGCTCGACCGCGAACTGGCGGGCCGCGGCATCGACGGCAACCGGCAGACCGACATCGTCGACCTGCGCGGGCCGTTCGTCCGCCGGCTCGATGACGCCAGCATCGACGAGTTCGCCAAACGGTACCCGGCGGCATCTCTGCTGGCCCTGCACGTCGGCCACGACGGCGCCGACACCGCCTTCATGACGCTGGTGCTGCGCGCACCGGACGGCGCCCGCACCACGACTCACCGCAGCTTCGCGTTGCCCGGCGAGCCGCGCGCCGCACTGGCGGCCTTCGCATCGCAATGGCCGCAGCTGAGGTCGGAACTCAAGCTCGCCGGCACGCCCCCCGCCGTGCAGCCGCCGGCCGGTGGCTGCGATGCCAAGGCATGGCAGCTGGACGCGCCGGCCTCGCCGGCAACGCTCGCCTGCAGCGCGCTCGCCGTCGGCACCCTGCTGCCGGAACTGGAACCCTACGACCCGTGGATGCCGCCAAGCGCCGGGTCTCCTTCCCGGATCGCCTGGCTGGCCACGGCGTTCGTCGAGGCGGAGGGCCGGGATGCGGATCCCGTGAGCCGGGCGATTGCCGAACTCGCGTGGGCACAACTCCACCTCGACGATGCGCCGCTCGCCCGTCCCGATCCGGCCGCGCTGGCCGACCCGGTGGCGGGCCCCGTGCACAGGCTGCTGGAGGCCGAGGGGCACAGCGCGAACCTGCCTGTGCGATCACCGCGCAGCGCGGCACAGCAGTACCTGGACCAGGGCGGTCGCTCGATGCCGGCGTTCGCGCGCAGCCTCTTCCTGGAGCGCGGCAACCAGGGCGACGAGTTCCACCGCATCGACCTGTGCGCCATCGAGCGCACGATCACCGGCATGATGCCGTCGCCGCGCTGCCGCGACGAGGCCGCTGCGGCGCCGCCCGCCACCGGCCGCGCCGGCGCGCTCGCGCCGATGCTGTACCAGGAGTGGCGCCTGGCGGCCTACTACAAGGACATCGTCTACTTCGGCGAAACGCAGGGCCAGAAGGAGCGGCTCGCGCAGGCACTGGCCGCCCTGCCGGCCGATCTCGCCCGGCACCCCTTCATCGTCCAGCGCCGCTTCAGCGTCGACGGCCTGAACGGGCTGCAGGGCAGCTACGACGAGGTGCTGAAACAGGTGCGCACGCGCATGTCGGCGTTCGTGCAGGCCACCGCGGAGCTGCAGCGCCACGAGACCGTGCTCGGGCGTTTCGGCATCTCCAACCATGCCGCACCCATCAACCGCGCCATGCTGGCCGACCCCACGGTCGACCAGCTCGTCGACGATGAGAGACGCCTGATCGCGGTGCTGGGCTTCGATCGCTTCGCAGGCGGCGCCTCTTCAGTGAGCCGACGCAAACCGGGCACGCCGGCCTATGTCCTGGCACCCGGATCGGCGCGTGCGGCGTTGGCCGAAGGGCACCAGCTGGCCATGGCGGAGCACCTGGCCGCCATGCCGCCCGCGCCTGCCGCGTCGATCCCGCTCGCCGACGCGCGGCTGTTCCGTCCAGAAGCGCGGGCCTTCGCAGAAGCACTGACCGATGCGCAATTGCGCGAGCGCATCGCCCACGACCCGCACAACATGGTGGACCGGGTCAAGCTCGCGATGCGCGCCCTGAAAGACGGCCAGTCCGGCACGCAGGCGCGCCGGGTGATCGACGAGTACCCGGCCACGTCCCAGGTCGACAACCAGGTCGGCCTGTCCCACCTCTGGGCGGCGCCGGCGCATGCCTACTTCCTGAGCGGCGAACTCGCCGACGCGAAGCGCTACTACGGACGCGTGCGAGAGATCGGCACCGGCAGCGGTTCCGATCTGCATGCCCGCGTGCGCCTGCCGATGATGGCCGGCGACATCCGCGGCGCGCTGGCGGCCGCCCAGCTGCGGTTGGGGCGTTACCCGAGCGACTACGCACGCCGCGATGTCGCCGGGCTGCTGTTCATGACCGGCCAGCCGGAGGCCGCCTGGGCCGTGGTCACGCCGCGGCTCACGGCCTCCGACACGAGCGAGCTGTGGGTGGCGGCGGTCGTCGGCCAGCGCATCGCGAAGCGCGACCTCGCAGCGGCGAAGGCCTGGAGCAGCTCGCTCGGCGCGAACAAGGCGCAGGTCGACGACATGGACGCCGTGCCGTGGTTCCTGTACCTGCATGCCACCGTCGACCGCCTGCCGAGCGACACCGACCTCGCGACGCTGACGGACGGGCTGCGGGCTTACGACCCGGCCCGTCGATGGGAGGCGTCGGTGCGCCTGATGCAACTGGCCATGAAGGGCCAGGCCACCGCTGCCGATCTGGACACGGTCCGCAAGAGCCTGCAGCGGCACGGCTACGAGGCCCGGCCGTTCCTGCCCTGGTTCACCTGGGCGGCGGTGCACGCCGGGCGGGCCGACCACCCCGATCTCGCCGTCCTCGCCGACGTGCCACTGGCCACCGGCGACTTCAGCGGCCTGCTGGCGAACGCGATCCGCTTGTCATCGCAGGGCAAGCACGAGCTCGCGCTCCGCCACCTGCGCGCGGCACGCCACGAGATCTCGGTCATCTCCACCGGGGAGCAGCCGGACCAGCCGCTGCCGATGGCCTACCAGGCGGCACTGGCCGGCTTCCTGCTGTTCCGCGAGACCGGCCAGGACGCCTACCGCGTCGAGGCGCTGCAGCTCGCCCGCGACTTCCAAGGCGTGACGCCGTACTGGGGTTGGCCGTATGCATTGCAGGCACTGCTCGAGCGCGACGCCAAGCGCCAGGCGGCGGCCGCCTGCCGCGCGAAGGCGCTGGACCCGGGCTCGTACTTCCTGAGCCAGGTCAAGCCGTCGGTCGTGGCTGCGAAGTGTCCGCAGCCGGCCTGGTAGACGCCAAGGGATCCAGCATCACCTCATCGTGCGCGCAGCCGGCCGGGATCATCGGCCAGCAGTTCGCCTCGGGCGCCACGACCGCGTCGAGGAAGAACGGGCCCGGGCTCGCGAGGCACTCGGCGAGCGCAGCGTCGAGTTCGCCGCGCTGATCGACGCGGCGGGCGCCCCAGCCGAAGGCCTTCGCGAGCGCGACGAAATCCGGCTGCACGTCGAGCACGCTCTGGCTGGTGCGCCCGCCATGCACCAGCTGCTGCCACTGCCGCACCATGCCCATGTGGCCGTTGTTCAGCAGCACCACCTTGACCGGCGCGCCCGCCTGCACCGCCGTCGCCATCTCCTGGATGTTCATCAGGATCGATGCGTCGCCGCTGACGCACACCACCAGCCGGCCCGGGTGCGCGACCTGCGCCCCGATCGCCGCCGGCAGCCCGTAGCCCATCGTGCCGGCGCCGCCCGACGTGAGCCAGCGCCGCGGATTGTCGAAGCGCAGGTGCTGCGCGGCCCACATCTGGTGCTGGCCGACATCGGTCGAGACGATCGCGTCGCGGCCGCCGAGCGCTGACTGCAGCCGCGCCAGCAGCGCCTGCGGCGCAACCTGGTGCGGCGTGTCGTCGAAGGCCAGCGAGCGTTGCGCGCGCCAGGTGTCGATGCGCGCCCACCACGCGTCGAGCCGCTGCGGATCGAGCGGCTGCGGGCCGAGGCTCTCCAGCAGCGACTGCAGCAGCCACCCGCAATCGCCCACGAGCGGCACCTGCGTCTTCACCACCTTGTTGATCGAGGTCGGGTCGATGTCGACGTGGATGAAGCGCGCCTCGGGGCAGAAGCCGTCGAGCCGCCCGGTGACCCGATCGTCGAAGCGCGCGCCGACGCACACCACCAGGTCGGCCTCGTGCATCGCGAGGTTGGCCTCCAGCGTGCCGTGCATCCCCAGCATGCCGAGGAACTGCGGGCTCGACGCCGGGAACGCGCCCAGGCCCATCAGCGTCAGCGTGCACGGCGCATGGCAGCGGCGCACCAGTTCGGCGAACGCCGCACACGCGGCGGGGCCGGCGTTGATCAGGCCGCCGCCGCCGTAGAACACCGGCCGGC
>NZ_JBFUGW010000243.1:0-9451 GCF_056402735.1 Rhizobacter sp. P3_C12 | reverse complement strand
AGCCGCTGCCGCGCGCGCTGCCACCGCGCCCGGGTGCGCCGGCGGCGCTGCCCGACCTGCGCGACGTGAAGGGCCAGAGCGGCGCGAAGCGTGCGCTCGAGATCGCCGCGATCGGCGGCCACAGCCTGTTGATGGTCGGCCCGCCCGGCACCGGCAAGTCGATGCTGGCGCAGCGCTTCGCCGGGCTGCTGCCGCCGCTGACGGCGCAGGAGGCGCTCGAGTCGGCCGCGGTGCTCAGCATCAGCGGCAGCTTCCGCGCCGAGCGCTGGCGGCAGCGGGTGCTGCGCAGCCCGCACCACGGCGCGTCGGCGGTGGCGCTGGTGGGCGGCGGGTCGCCGCCGCGGCCGGGCGAGATCTCGCTCGCGCACCACGGCGTGCTGTTCCTCGACGAGCTGCCCGAGTTCCCGCGCGCCGCGCTCGAGGCGCTGCGCGAGCCGATGGAGACCGGCCGCATCACGATCTCGCGCGCGGCGCGGCAGGCCGATTTCCCGGCGCAGTTCCAGCTGATCGCGGCGATGAACCCGTGCCCCTGCGGCCACCTGGGCAACCCGCAGCGCGCGTGCCGCTGCTCACCCGACCTGGTGCTGCGCTACCAGGCGCGCATCAGCGGCCCGCTGCTCGACCGCATCGACCTGCAGGTCGAGGTGCCGGCGCTGCCGGCCGAGGCCCTGGCCGCCGCCCCCGACGGCGAGCCGAGCGAGCGGATCTGCGAGCGCGTCCTGGCCGCACAGCAGCGCGCGCTGGCGCGCCAGGGCTGCCGCAACGCGCAGCTGGCCGGCGATGCGCTCGACCTGCATTGCGCGCTCGACACGGCCGGCGCGGCCTTCCTGCGCGCGGTGTCGAGCCGGCTCGGCTGGTCGGCACGCAGCTTTCACCGCGTGCTGCGGGTGGCACGCAGCATCGCCGACTCGGCAGGCCGTGAGGCCATAGCGAACGCCGACCTGGCCGAGGCCATCCAGTACCGGCGCGCGCTGGCGCCCGGGTGACGGCGAGGGAGCAGCTTCTTGACGTGACCTCGGTCACGCTTGCGGCGCCTGCATTCATCGATCAGGGCGTGGTCGACGCGCGGTCATGCGGACCGGCCAGGGGTTCCCTACATTCGCGGCTCGTTTCCAGCCCGCCCGAGGTTCCCCCCGATGCAGTCTTCCCATCGCCCGCCGGCTTCCCTGCTGATGCGCGCCGCCGGCCTGGCCGCGCTGCTGCTGTCGCAGGCGGCCCTGGCCGACATCGTCGTCGGCCAGGTGGCGCCGTTCAGCGGCCCGCAGGCCGTCACCGGCAAGGCCGTGCACGCCGGGGCGCAGCTCTGGTTCGATGCGGTGAATGCGCGCGGCGGCATCAAGGGCCAGCGCATCCGCTTCGTGACGCGCGATGACGCGCAGAAGCCCGACCAGACGGT
Organism: Rhizobacter sp. P3_C12; assembly: GCF_056402735.1. Classification (NCBI taxonomy): domain Bacteria; kingdom Pseudomonadati; phylum Pseudomonadota; class Betaproteobacteria; order Burkholderiales; family Sphaerotilaceae; genus Rhizobacter; species Rhizobacter sp. P3_C12. The sequence continues at coordinate 8,055 of NZ_JBFUGW010000243.1, read as the reverse complement.
CCGTCTCGTCAAGGAGCTGATCGAGAAGGAGTCGCCGGTCGCCCTGCTGGGCACCATCGGCACCACCAACCTCGAGGCGCTGGCGGCCGACGGCGTGCTGGTGCGCACGCATGTCGGCATGGTCGGCGCGATCTCCGGCGCCGCCTCGGTGGCCAGCGCCGACGGCATGCTGGTCGTCAAGGCGAGCTACCGCGACGAGGTGAACCGGCTGCTGGGCCAGCTGTCGCACCTGGGCATCCGCCGCGTCGGCCTGGTCTACCAGGACGACGGCTTGGGCAAGGACGTGCTGGCCGGCGCGCAGGACGCCGCGGGCCGCTTCGGCATGACGCTGGTCGTGCGTGCCGGCTACCCGCGCAACACGATCGAGGTGGGCAGCGCGGTCGACCAGATGATCGCGGCCGCGCCCGAGGTGGTCGTGCTGGGCGCCACCACCGCGGCCGCCATCGAGTTCACGCGCCGCTACGAGGTCGCCGGCGGCCATGCGCTGCTGTACGGCATGTCGATCATCGACACCGATGCGCTGCTGAAGGCGCTGGGCACGCAACGCGCCCGCGGCTACGCCTTCTCGATCGTGCTGCCGCAGACGTCGCAGCCGAGCCTGTCGATCGTGCGCGAGTACCTGGCCCTGCAGGCCGCGACGCCGAGCCCGGACCTGTCGGCCCGCTCGATGGAAGGCTTCATCGCCGCGAAGGCGCTCGTCATGTCGCTGGAGAAGACGCAGCGCATCACGCCCGAGGCCATCACCGCGACCTTGCGCAGCTCGCCCCCGCTCGACCTGGGCGGCTACGTGCTGGACTTCGGCACGCGAGGGCGCGGCGGCTCGCACTACGTGAACTTCGGCATCTTCGGCACCAACGGCCGCATCGTCCAGTGAACCGACACCCCATTCCGATCATGCAAGCAGCACCCATCCGCCGGCGCCTCGCCCTGTTCGCCATCGCCGTCTCGTTCAGCCTCGGCAGCCAGGCCGCCGAGCGCGAGCTGGTGGGCAACACCATCCTGCTCGGCCAGTCGGCGCCGTTCAGCGGGCCCTCGTCGCAGCTGGCCACCGAGTTCAACCTCGGCGCGCGCACCTACTTCCAGTCCGTCAACGAAGCCGGCGGCGTGCACGGCCGCAAGATCGAGCTGCGCACCAGGGACGACGCCTACGACCCGGCGCGCACCGTGCAGAACACGCACGAGCTGATCGAGAAGGACGGCGTGCTCGCGCTGTTCGGCTACATCGGCACCTCGACCACGCTGGCGGCGCTGCCGGTGCTCACCGCCGCGCAGGTGCCGCTGTTCGCACCGGCCTCGGGCGCCGCCGCGCTGCGCGAGCCGTTCAACCGCTACGTCTTCAACCTGCGCGCCGGCTATGCCGAGGAGGCCGACCACATCGTCGAGCAGCTGAGCATCACCAACCTGACGCACCTCGCGGTGTTCCACCAGAGCGATGCCTTCGGCACCGCCGGCATGGACGCCGTGGCCCAGGCCGGCAAGAAGCGCAAGCTCGCCCTGGGCACGGTAGCGACCATCGAGCGCGACAGCACCGACGTGGCGGCACCCGCGAAGGCCCTGCTGGCAGCGCACCCCGATGCGGTGGTGCTGGTCAGCTCCTACGCCTCGTGCGCAGCGCTGATCAAGGAGATGCGCAAAGGCGGCTTCAAGGGCCAGTTCGTCAGCCTGTCGCATGTCGGCGGCAAGTCGCTGGCCGACGAGCTGGGCAGCGCCGGCGCCGGCCTGCAGGTCTCGGAGGTGGTGCCGTTCCCGTGGGCGGAGGCGAGCCCTGTCCAGCGCGAGTACGCGCAGGCGATGCGCAAGGCCGGCGTGCCGACGCGCAGCTTCCATTCGATGGAAGGCTTCATCGCCGCGAAGGCGATGACCGAGGCGCTGCGCCGCACCGGGCCAGCACCGACGCGCGCCAAGCTGATCAGCGCGCTGGAGACGATGCACGACTGGGATGCGGGCGGCTACCACGTGACGTTCAGCCCCGAGACCCACAACGGCGGCCACATGGTGGAGATGACGATGCTCGGCTCGGACGGCCGCTTCCTGCACTGAGCGCCCGAGGATGCTGGACGCTGGGTGGGCCGTCCCGCCGGAGTTCGACGCCATCCGGTCGGAGGCGGACCTGCGCGCCTTCGTCGAGCGCTTCCGCCTGAAGGCCTTGCGGTCGCATCCGGCTTCGGCGCAGACGCTGGGCGAATGGAGCGGCGCGATCGACGGCCGCACGGTGTTCGTGCGAAGCCGCCGCGTCGCGGCACCACACGGGCCGCGCGGTGCGTGGCTGCAGCGGGTGAGCCTGACGGTCGGCACGGCGGCCGGTGGCCCGCTGTCGGAGCGGCAGCTGTATTTCGCCGTGGCGTGAGTTCAGGCGGAGAGCAGCACCTCAGTTCAGCCGCGCCGGCGGCAGCACCGGCATCCTGAACAGGCGTCCGTCGGGCAGCACGACGAAGTGGCAGGTGGTGCCGGGTCGCTCGGTGACGGTCATCGACGCGCTGCGCCACGAGCGCATCTCGGTGGGGTGGGGCTCGCGCAGCTCACGCAGCGTGATGGCAACGTGGGTCGGCGCGGATGTCGGGGCGGCTGGATGTGTGTTCATGTGTTCATTTTGTTGAGCACATGAAAGAAGCCGGCCTCACCGGCGAACCGGCGTGCAGCGGCGCGAAATCAGCGCCGCGGGTCGAGGTGCTCGCCGAGGTGCTCCCGGAAGCTCGCCGCGTCGAGGAAGCCCACCACCCGCGCCTCGCTGCGCTCCTCGCCGCCCGGCGGGAAGAACAGCAGCGCCGGCGGCCCGAACAGGCCGTACCTGCGCATCAAGGCCTTGTCCTGCGCATTGTTGGCCGTCACGTCGACCCGCAGCAGCGTCATGCCGGCCAGCCGCTCGCGCACCGCGGCGTCGGTGAAGGTCAACGACTCGAACTCCTTGCAGGCGACGCACCAGTCGGCATACAGGTCGACCATCACCGGTTTCGTCGACGTGCGCACCGCGGCATCGAGCGCCGCCAGGTCGGCCACCGGCTGGAACGGCAGCGCCGCCTCGCGCGTGCCGCCGGCCGGGCCCGAACCAGCGAGGTGCTGCAAGGGCTGCAGCAGGTCGCGCCCGCCGGACGCGATGCCGGCCAGTTGCAGCACCGCGAGCACCGCCAGCAGCAGGCCGACGCCACGCGTCGCCGCACGCCCCGGCGACGCGGTGCCGCCTTCGAACGCGCCGAGGTACACCGCGCTCGCCAGCAGCAGTGCCGCGGCACCGAGCATCAGCCCCCACGACGGCAGCACCGGCGACACCATCCACAGCGCCACCGCCAGCAGCATCACGCCGAAGAAGTGCTTGACGCGGTCCATCCACCCGCCGGCGCGCGGCAGCAGCGAGCCGGCCGACACGCCGACCAGCAGCAGCGGCACGCTCATGCCCGATGCGAGCGCGAACAGCGCGATGCCGCCCAGCCACACGTCGTGCGTGCGGCTGATGTAGACCAGCGCACCGGCCAGCGGCGCCGCGACGCAGGGGCCGACGATCAGCGCCGACAGGCCGCCCATCACGAACACGCCGAGGTATTGCCCGCCCTGCAGCCGGCCCGACACCTCGCTCAGCTTGCTCTGCAGCGCGTTCGGCAGCTGCAGCTCGTAGACACCGAACATCGACAGCGACAGCCCGGCCAGCAGCAGCGCGAACGCGCCCAGCACCCAGGCGTTCTGCAGCGCGGCGGCCAGCCCTTCGCCGAGCAGGCCGGCCGTCATGCCGAACGCGGTGTAGATGAGCGCCATGCCGAGCGAGTACGCGAGCGCCAGCGAGAAGCCGCGCCAGCGCGAGACCGTGCCGCGCTGCCCGACGATGATCGACGACAGGATCGGCAGCATCGGCAGCACGCAGGGCGTGAACGACAGCAGCACGCCGGCCAGCAGGAACACGCCGGCCACCGTCAGCAGGCTGCGCGATTGCAGCGCGCTGGCGAAGCGGCCGGTCTCCGGTGCGGCAGGTGCAGTGGGCGTCGCAACGGGTGCGGCCGGCGCGGCAGGCGCAGCCGTGGCATCCACGTCGGCCACCGCCGCCACGGTCCATCCGCCGGCAGCCGGCTTCAGGTCGAACGCGTGCGAAGCCGGCGGGTAGCACAGGCCTTTCTCGGCGCAGCCCTGGTGGCCCACGGTGAGGCGGAACGGCGGCGCATCGGCGGCGATGGGCAACACCATCGTGAGCTCGTCGTGGAAGATCTCGACCTCCTTCTGGAAGGTCGGGTCGAACTTGGTCTTGCCGCGCGGGATCGCCACCGCCGCGCCCGCCGCCGTGGCCGGCGCGGCCTGCACGCCCAGGCGTTCGCGGTACAGGTAGTAGCCCGGCGCGATCGCGAAGTGCATCGCGACGTGCCGTGCGTCCTGCGCCTGCACGCTCAGCCGGAACGCGGCCTCGGGGTCGAGGAAATCGTCGGCCGCAGCGGCCGCCCGCAACGGCAGCAGCGCGGCCATCAGCCACAACGCCCTGAACAACAGGTTCTTCATCGCAGGGTCTCCGTCAAAACTGCCGGCTCACGCCGAGCTGCACCGAGCGCGCGCGGAACGGCTCGAGGTTCGGCGACCCGTCGCCGCCGGCGCGCCAGCTGCCGCGCTGCTCGTAGGCCTCGACCTTCGCGTCGACGGTCCACAGCGCGTCGAGCTTGTACTCGGCCTTCAGCCCCAGCGTGAACGCGCCGAAGGCCGACAGCCGCTGGTCGCCCGAGTTCAGCTGCCCCGGCGACAGCGCCGGGAACACCGGCGCGCCATTCGCATCGACCTGCGCCCTGGCGTAGAAGTCGGCCGCCCCCTGCGTGTGGTACCGCAGCAGCGGCGTCAGCGCGAACTGCCCGCCGAGCGGCTGCACCCACTCGGCCTGCAGCGTGTGGGCGCGCACGCCGTAGCTGTCGCGGTAGGCGCGCCAGCTGCTGCGCAGCGTCGCGCCGAGGTCGGCGACGTGGTGGTTCCAGCGCGCCAGCAGCGTCGCCTGGCGGCGCCGGTCGGGGCGGAAATCGAAGTCCTTGTACGGGTCGTCGAAGTAGCCGTGCCCGAGGCTGTGGCTCACGTCGATCTGCACCAGGTCGACCGCCGACACCGCCTGCGTGACGCCGACGATCACGTCGGTGCCGCTGCGCTCGCGGCGGTCGATGCCGAGGTTGCCGCCATCGGTCGGGTGGATGCGGTCGCGGTTGCCGCCGATGCCGGCATGCCAGGTCGTGTTGTTGTCGTCGCTGGCCCACGAGCCGTTGAGCGACAGCGCATCGGAGTCGTAGTCGTGCTCGCGCGAGACGCTCGCGCCGATGGAATACGACGCGCGGTCCAGGTAGTGCGTGACCCGCACGTCGCCGGCGCGGCGCGTCTCGTGCATCGTCGAGGCGCTGGAGACCGCGCTCTGCCAGCGCGGCGTCGCACCCGACAGCGAATCCAGCACCGCCGTGCCCTCCACCGACCAGCGCGGGCCGAGCGGCGCCAGCAGGTAGAACGACGGCGAATCGACGGTGATGCGGTGCAGGCCGGGCTGCGAGTCCTCGTAGTGCAGGTGCTTCAGCGCGACCAGGCCGTGCTCCGGCGCGCCCTGTGCCTGCGCGCTGCCGGCCCAGACGCCGGGCAGGGCCAGCGCGGCCAGCACCAGGGCGCCGCGTGCGTCAGTTACATCCACAGCCACCTCCGCCGACGCCGTAGCCACCCGAAGCGGCCTCTTTGCTCGCATAGATGTGCTGCGCATAGCGCTCGCCGAGCGCATCGCCGGCCATCGTCATCTCGGGCCGCGCGAGCTGGCCCTTCTCCCACGGCTGCGGCGGTGCCCAGGCGGCACAGCCGCCGAGCACGGCCAGGCACAGGCAGCCGGCTGCCCGAAGCATCGGTCGCATCGAAGATCCTTGAATTGAAGAGAGAACTACGGGGTCGCGAGCGCCGCGGCGAGCTTCGCCTCCAGCGCCTGCCGCTCGTCGTCGCGGAAGCCCTGGTGCACCATCAGCACCTCGCCGTTGCGGCCGATCAGCACCGAGGTCGGCATGCCCTTCACGCCGAAGCGCTTGGCCGAGGCACCGGCGGCATCGAACGCGAGGCCGAAGCGCGCCGGCAGCTGCGCGAGGAACGCATCGGCATCGGCCCGCTTCGCATCGAGGTTGATCGCGACGATCTGCAGCCCCTTCGCGCCGTACTTCGCCTGCATCTCGTTCATCCACGGGAACGACTGCCGGCACGGCCCGCACCACGAGGCCCAGAAGTCGACGTAGACCAGCTTGCCCTTCAGCGCCGACAACTTCGGCGCGGCGTCCACCGCGGCCGGCAGCTCGACGTCGGGCGCCGGCTGGCCGACCTCGACCGCGAAGGCCGGCAGCGCACCGATCCCACCCGCCGCGAGCAGCGCGGCGGCCACCGTGCGCCGCCAGCTCATACGCAGCTGGCCGTGACTTCGTGGTCGTGCTGGGCGCCGAGGGTCGAGGTCACGCTCACCGCCTGCCCGGCCTTCAGCGCCTGCAGCTGCGCCGGCGTGAAGGTCACGCTGTGGGCGTGCGACGCGGTGCCCGTGATGTTGTAGGTCTTGTCGGTGGTCGAGTCGAGGTCGGCGGTCGCGATGACCAGCACATGGCCATGGTTGCCGGCGATCGCACCGCCGGACGAGCCGCAGCTCTGCGGGGCCGGACCGGGCGCCGGGGCGGGGGCCGGCCCCGGCGCGGGCGCCGGGCTGCCATCGCTGCCACCGCCGCCGCAGGCCTGCAGGAACAGCATCACCGTGCTGCCGGCGGCGGCTCCCAGGAATCCCTTGCGTGTCATCGTCATTGCATCGCTCCTCTTGGTCTTTCATCGACCGGTTCGACAGGCAGGCCCGTCGGCCTGCGGCTCGAAGCGCACGGTCCACGACCGTCCTGCTCCTGTCGGTGTGTGCGGGTGGGAGCGAAAAGAGTTGCAAGCGCTTCGCAGGCATTGATCGAAGCCCCGCTGCGGCTGCGTTCGAGCGCGGTGCGCACCGCGGCGGCATCCTGCGACGGCGCGGCCTCGAGCAGCAGCGCGGCGACCGCGCTCGCATGCGCGGCCGCGAGCGACGAGCCGGAGCTGTAGTCGTAGCGGCCGCCAGGTTCGAGCGTCAGGATGTCGCGGCCGGGCGCGCGCAGCACCGCATCGGGCACGCCCTGCATCGCGCGGCCGGGGCCGCTGCTGTCGACCGCGATCACGCCGGCGATGCCGGTCGGGAAGCCGTGCGGCCGGCCGTCCGGCGGCATCGCGCCGATCACGATGCGGCCGCGGCCCAGCGCATGGGACACCAGCCGCGTGAGCAGCGGGTCGTCGGGCCCGCCCAGGCTCAGGTTGATGATGCGGGCGCCGTCGTCGATGCTCGCGCCCAGCGCCTGCGCGAGCGTGAACGAGTTGCAGCGCGCACCGCCGTCGGCTGCCACGCGCTGCCAGCAGGCCTTGTAGACCGACAGCGTGGCCTGCGGCGCGATGCCGACGATGCCTTGCCGGTTGTTCGCGACCGCGGCGATCACGCCGGCCACCTCGGTGCCGTGGCGGTCGGCGTCGAAGCGCGCCGCGCTGCCGTCGACGAAGTCGCGCGTCGCCGCGATGCGGCCCTGCAGGTCCGGGTGGGTGGTGTCGACGCCGGTGTCGATCAGCGCGATGCGCACGCCCTGCCCGCGCGCGCGCTGGTGCGCGTCGGCCGCATCGAGCTCGACGAAACCGCTCTGCAGGTCGACGTACGGATCGTTGTAGGCCGCGCCGGCCGGCGCATGCACCGCGTCCGGCAGGCTCAGCGTGTCGAAATCCTGCAGCGGCTGCGCCAGCTCGACGCGCGGATCGCGCGCCAGTGCGGCCAGCACCTGGTCGCGCTCGGCACCGGGCGCGATCTCCAGCACCACGCAGTGCACGCGCAGCGCGCTGATCGGCCAGGCGGCGAGCTCGCGCAGCCCGTGCTCGCGCTCGATCGCCTCGAGCACCGCGCGGGCCTCGCTGCCGGCGCCGTAGCGCTGGCTGGCGTGGTAGGTGGCGAGCGTCGAGCCGGCCTGCGGCACGATGCGCTCGCGCGGGTTCGCGACCGCGACGACGATCAGGCGCTGCGGGTGCTCGCGCAGCAAGGCCGCGTCGGCC
>NZ_JBFUGW010000242.1:0-9453 GCF_056402735.1 Rhizobacter sp. P3_C12 | reverse complement strand
ACACGAGCCGCAACGTGACCGCGATCGGTATGGCCCAGGACGCGAACGGCACGCCCACGCCGCTGCTCAGCGACATCAAGTGGGAACCGTTCGGTCCGGTGACGAGCTGGAACTGGAACATGGCCAGCGGGACGACGCCGCACGAGCGCTTCTACGACCTCAGCGGACGCGTCACGCGCTACCGGCTGGGCAACGTCTTCCGAGATGTGACCTACGACGCCGCCGATCGCATCATCAGCTTCACGCACCTGAGCGCCAACGACGGCATCCCACAACCTGCGCTGGACCAGAGCTTCGGCTACGACGAGAACGACCGGATCACGCAGGTGACGACGGTCGCGAGCAACTGGGCGATCACGTATGACCCGAATGGCAACCGCGCCAACGTGAGCCTGAACGGCAGCCCGAGCGTCTACAGCACCGAGGCCACGAGCAACCGGCTCACGAGCATCACGAACCCAGCACGCAACTTCGGCTATGACAACGCGGGGAACACACTCAGCGACAGCCCGAACTACACCGCGACCTACAGCCTGAGCGGCTCACTCGCGAGCATCACGAAGGCCGGCGTCACCGGCACCTACACCTACGACGCCGACAAGCGGCGCATTCGCAAGGTGACGAGTGCAGGGCCGGGCAGCACGGTGATCTTCGTGTACGGGCTCAACGGCGAACTGCTCGGTGAGTACGACCAAGCGGGGCAGGCGCTCCGCGAATACATCTGGCTGGACGACATCCCTGTGGCGATGTTCATGCCGGACCCCACGAACCCGAGCGGGCCACCGCTGGTGTTCTACATCCACGCCGATCACCTGAACGCACCGCGGATCGTCGTCGACACGAACAACACGACCCGCTGGCAGTGGTTCGCCGAGCCGTTCGGCACGACCGCGCCGGAGGTCAACCCGAGCGGGCTCGGCGTCTTCACGCAGAACCTGCGCTTCCCGGGGCAGTATGCCGATGCGGAGAGTGGACTGTTCTACAACTACTTCCGACACTACGAAGGCAGCATTGGGCGATACAAGGAATCGGATCCCATCGGGCTGCGCGGAGGGACGAACACCTACGCGTATGTCGATGGCAGACCCGCCGAATACATCGACAGCGACGGACAGATGGCGCAAGCTCTGCCGATGATCATTCCGGTGGCGCTCATCGGCTGCATCCTCTCGCCCGGGTGCCGCGCACTGTTCAGCCCTCGCCCAATGGAATCCAGAAAGCCCGACGACATGCCGCCATCACCTGCAGGCACAAGTCCCATGCTGCCACTGAAGCCTGAGCCTCCAATGCCGTTGCTTCCACCGAAACCGGCAGGCGACGGAGGCTCGTCGAAGGGGTCGTGCAAGAAGATCAGCGGATTCCGACTGGGGCCGGCACCGGAGGAGTGTCGCCACATCATGCGTTGTACTTTCTCTTGCACCGACGGTACTGTGTTCACGACCGACATCAATTGGTCAATAGATCAATGCCCAGACTATTGGGTGAGACTGTGAGGCACACATGACACTGCGCATTTCAGATTCCGCAAGGGAGCGCCTGACTGGACTGATCCTGGAAACAGATCTTGAGGTGCCCGTGGTCACCGTTCTGAGAGCGCGCTACTTGACGGGTGCAGACACAGGATGGTCTGTTGCGCTGATCGAACAAGCCAAGCTGAAGTCGCCAGCAGAACGCAACGGCAACCTTCTTGTTCACATCGACGAGCAGTGGGCCGATCCCCTGGATGAAAGCCTGCTTGATATGGAAGGAGAACGCTTTGTCGTCATCGTGCCGATGCAAGACAAGTAGGCCTCGCTCGGTGAAGAGCCAAGCACCATGAGCGAACAAGCCGCAACGCGTCGACATGCCGATGCGCCACCTCCAGTCATTGGCAGATCGTCTTGCGTTGCTGCGTTCGCCAACGAATTGAAACGAAGGGCACGGGTCTGAGGGCGCCATGCGACTGTGAGGCGGACATGACACTGCGCATTTCAGATTCCGCAAGAGAGCGCCTGACAGGACTGATCCAGGAGCCTGGATGCATGTGATGATCGAAAAACTATTGAAACAGTATTCTCGGCATCTGGAGTTTCTCGGTGAGGACTTGATCGATGTTCACCAGATCGGCGTGTTCGGATCGCAAGTTCTTCACTTGGCTGCTTTCGCTGGTCATCGCGAAGACGTCGGAGAAATACTTGCCGGTGCAGATCTGGCTGCCGAACGCTGGCGTGAATTCAAATCGATCCAGGAGGCGAATTTCAAGATTTGACTGACGACCGGAGTCACGGCCCCCGCCACCGCGCCGCCGCCTGCCCACGCGTATCCACCCCCAGCTTGCCGAGGATGTTCGCCACGTGCCGCTTCACCGTGTGCGGGCTCAGGTCGAGTTCGCGCGCGATCAGCTTGTTGCTGTCGCCGGCGGCCATGCGYKCCAGCACCTCGCGCTCGCGGTCGCTCAGGCCGCCCAGTGAATCCGCGCGCACGCGCGGCGTGGGCACATCGTCGTCCAGCGACGCCCGCGCAGCCGCGCCCCCCGGCCGCGCCGCACGCACTGCTGGATCCTCGCGCGGCGCGAGCATCGCCGCCAGCTTCGCCAGCACCGCCTTCTCGTCCGCCGACAGGCGCTCCCCCCAGCGCGTGTCGCGCAGCCGCTGCAGCACCGGCCAGCCGCACAGCAGCGCACCGCCCACCGAACCACCGACCGAGCCGCCGTTCATCGCCCGCGCCATCCAGGGCTGCAACGTGGCCGCAGCCTCGTCGAGCAAGCCGAGCCGCAGCCGCACGTCCGCCAGCAGCACCGTCGCCTGCCCCGCCGGGAAGAAGCACGACGGCTCCTGATCGACCGCCAGCGGCGCGAGCAGCGCCTGCGCATCGGCCAGCCGCCCGTCCACCATCGCGACGAACGCACGGCTGAAGCGCCGGTCGAATGACGCCGCCGCCCACTCGTACGGATTCAGCACCTGCGCGAGCCGCGCATCCAGCTCGCGCAACGTCGCGTCGTCCTGCAGGATCCACGCCGCGCGGCTGTGCGTGAACAGCAGCTCGTGCTCGTGCGTCAGCCGGTTCGGCGCCGAGCCGTGCTCGGCGAGGTCGTGCCGGCCTTCCAGCGCCGCCGCATACGCCGCTTCGCGCCGCCCGCACACCGCATCGATCAGCGTGTGCGCCATGTGGTTCTCGGTCAGCACGCTGCGCGGCCGGCCGAGCCAGCGGCAGTCCTCGTCGGCACGCGCCAGCCAGTGCTCGGCCTCGTCGAGCCGCCCGGCCGAGAACGCGAGCCACGTGCGCGCATGCAGCACACCGGCGCGCAGCTGCGTCGGCGTGTCGCCGAACAGCGCCGTCGCACGCTGGCCGAAGCGCTCCAGCAGCGCGTCCATGCCCGGCATGCCGACCATCAGGCTGTGGAAGAAGCAGGCGTCCCACACCGCCGGCTCGGGCACGCGCTCCAGCGCCTGCAGCATCTGCTCGAACCACGGCGCCACGTCGGCCGCGCGCCCCTGCGCATACGCCGCCCATGCCGAGCCGAAGCACACGAAGGCGCGTGTGCCGTCGTCCAGCGGCAGCGCCAGCAGCTTCGGCAGCTCGCGCGCCGCCACCTCGGTCTGCGCCATGTTCTGCATCGCGAGGCACGCATAGGCGCGGGCGCGCCACGCCTGCGCATCGCGGCCGGCCGCGCGGAAGCCGGCCTCGGCCTGCTGCATCGCGGCCAGCATCGTGTCGAACGCGAAGCTCGGGAAGCAGCTGAGCCCGCGCAGGAAATGCAGCTCGGGCCGCCCGTCGAACGCCGCCGGCGGAAACAGCGCCAGCATGCGCGCCAGGCTCGGCGCACCGCCGATCGCCAGCAGCTCGGCGCCGCGCCCCGCCACCGCCTCGGCCGCCTCGTCCCACGCGCCCGCCCGCGCCAGGTAGCCGACGGCGCGCGGCAGGTCGTCCTCGCCATCGGCCGCGCGCCGCAGCAACGCGGGCAGGTCGCCGGCGCGCTCGCGCTGCAGCCGGTCTTCCAGGAAATCGCGGAACAGGTCGTGCAGCCGCAGCGTCAGCTCGTCGGCATCGAGCACGCTGACGAACAGCCCGCGCCGCTCCACCTCGGCCAGCAGCCGCGCCGCATGCGGCGAGCCGCTAACGTGCGCGCAGCGCGCCACGGTCAGCTCGGGCAGCACCGCGCAGCACAGCAGGAAGCTGCGCAGCTCGTCGGGCATCTCGTCGAGCACCTCGGCGGCGAGGTAGTCGAACAGGTGGCGCTGCGTCAGCACGCCGGCACGTGCCCCGGAGCCGCCCGGCCGCGCCGACAGGTTCAGGCGCAAACCGGCGGCCCAGCCGTCGGTGCGCTCCAGCAACTCGCGCGCCGCACCGGCCTCGGCCGGCAAGCCGGCGCTCGCCAGCAGTTCGGCCACCTCGTTCTCGCTGAAGCGCAGCTCGTACTGCCGGAACTCGCTGAGCTCGCCGGCCGCGCGCCAGCGGCCCATCGCGAGCGGCGGCTCCAGCCGGCTCGCCATCACGACACCCCATGGCTGCGGCAGCCGCTCGATCAGCAGCTGCAGCAACTCGAACACCTGCGGGTCGGCGATGCGGTGCACGTCGTCGAGCACCAGCAGGCCGCGCGCGCGCTCGGCGCCGGCCAGCGCATTGACCAGTTCGTCGGCCACCGCGCGCAGCCCGCGCTCGCCGAGCGCCAGCGTGGCGAGCGCATCGGGGTCGACCCGCCACGGCAGGTCGTGCGGCTCCAGCGCGCTGCCCAGGCACGCGAGGAAGCGCGGCAGCTGGTCGTCCTCGTCGGCCGTCACCCAGGCGAGCGCGGTGCCCGGCGGCAGCAGGCGGATCTGCCGCGCCAGCGCCGAGGTCTTGCCGTAGCCGGCCGGCGCGAGCAGCAAGGTCAGCCGCTGCTGCTGCAGTGCCGCGCCCAGCGCGTGCTCCAGCACCGGCCGCCCGACCAGGCTGGTGCGCGGGCGTGGCGGCTGGATCTTGGCCAGCGCGAAGGCGTGGGAAGCGGCTCCAGGGAGGGCGGTCGACGGCATCGCGGGATTCTGACGGCGCACCGCCGGCGCAGCGCGCTGCACGACCTCCTCAAATGAGGGGATGGCCCGCCATCCGGCGCCTGATGGCTCTTTCGGCCGATGCGGGCGAGGGCCGGCGGCCCGCAGCATCGCGGCATGCTTGTCATCAGCCACAGTGCCCTGCCCCGCGACCCGCCGGACGGCCCGAACCCGCGTGTCGGCGTCGCCGGGGCGGCGCAGGGAATCCATGGGTTCGAGGCCTGGACGCAGCAGCTGGCGCCGGGTGCGGCCACCGGCTGCCACCGCCATGACGGCGAGCTCGCCATCCTCGTGCTGCAGGGCAGCGGCAAGCTGCAGCTGCCCGGCGGGCCGCAGCGCTTCCAGGCGCCATGCACGCTGATCGTGCCGGCGGGTGCGGAGCACCAGGTCGTCAACCACGGCGGCGCGCTGTTGCAACTGGTTGCGGTCGCAGCTCCCCCGAAAGGGGTGGCTCCTCGCTGACGCGACCGGTGGCTCCTTCGGGCGATGTGACGGCGCGGGGCGCCCGGAACACTGCGAACCTCACGGCAACACCTGCCTGACCTGGAGTCTTCACGATGAACAAGTGGTTGAAGCGCGGCGCCTTCGCGCTGTGCGGCCTGGCCGCCACCGGCGCTGCGGCCCTGGTGCTCGGCGCGCAGCTGGGCGAACGCAAGATGCAGCGGCAGGTCGCGCTGCAGGTCGGCCCGGTGGCGCTGCCGGGCGACGATGCCGGGCTCGCGCGCGGCAAGTACCTGTACCTGTCGCGCGGCTGCACCGAATGCCATGGCGTCGACGGTGGCGGCAAGGACGTGGTCAACGACGGCAAGGGCATGCGGGTGCGCGCGCCCAACATCACGCCGGCGCCGGGCAGCGCGGTCGAGCGCTACACGGTGGCCGACTGGGTGCGCACCGTGCGCCACGGCGTGAAGCCCGACGGCCGCCCGGCGATCGTGATGCCGAGCGAGGACTACAACCGGCTCACCGATGCCGACCTCGGCGCGCTGATCGCCTGGCTGCGGCAGATGCCGCTCGCGAGCGGCGGCCCCGCGCTGATCGAGTTCCCGCTGCCGGTGAAGGCGCTGTATGCCGCCGGCGTGATCCATGACGCGGCCGAGATCATCGACCACGCGCTGCCGCCGTCGCAGCCGGTGCCCGAGGCACCGACCGCCGTGCACGGGGCCTACGTCGCGAACGCCTGCATCGGCTGCCACGGCGCCGGCTTGTCGGGCGGGCGCATCCCCGGTGCGCCGCCCGAGTGGCCGGCCGCCGCGAACCTGACGCCGGGCGACGGCAGCGCGATGGCGCCCTACGCCGATGCAGGCGCGTTCGTCCAGATGCTGCGCAGCGGCCGGCGCCCCGACGGCACTGCGATCAGCCGCGTGATGCCGTTCGAGTCGCTGCAGGCGCTGAACGACACCGATGCGCAGGCGCTGTACCTGCACCTCAAGGGCCTCGCGCCGCGAACCGCCGGCAACCGCTGAAGCCCTCCTCATTTCTCACCAAGGGACACCGATGATGAAATCATTCACCCATGGCCTGGCGGCCCTGCTCGCCGGCCYGGCCCTCGCCGCGTGCGGCGGCGATTCGAACGATGGCGGCAACAGCCCGCCGCCGGCCACTGCCAGCGTCACCGGCCACGTCGTCGACATGGACAGCGACCAGGCCGTCGCCAACGCCACCGTCACGGCCGGCAGCGCGAGCACGAAGACCGCCGGCGACGGCAGCTTCACGCTGAACGGCGTCGCGCCGGCCGAGCGCGTGACCGTCAAGGTCGAGGCCACCCAGCACGGCGCGAACGTCGCCGTTGTCAAACTCACCGCCAGCAGCACGGCCGACATCCGCGTGCGCCTGCTGAAGCTCGCCGCGCCGCAGGCCTTCGACGCCGCGGCCAGCGCCGTCATCGGCAACGCCGCCGGCACCGCGCAGGTGGTGCTGCCCGCCGCCAGCCTGGTCGACGCCGAGACCGGCGCGCCCGCGGCCGGCACCGTGTCGGTCAGCGTCACGCCGGTCGACCCGGCGCGCGACCCCGAACGCATGCCCGGCGGCTACACCACGTTGCAGAACGGCAGCGTGCGCGCGATCGAGAGCTTCGGTGCCGTCAAGGTCGACCTGCGCGATGCCGAGGGCCGGCGCCTGAACCTGAAACCCGGCAGCCAGGCCACCGTGCGCATCCCGTTGTCGACGCGCTMGCCGAACCCGCCCGCCAGCGTGCCGCTGTGGCACTTCGACCAGGCCAGCGCGCGCTGGGTGCAGGAAGGCACGGCCACGCTGGCCGGCACCGGCGCCGCCCAGTACTACGAAGGCACGGTGACCCACTTCAGCTACTGGAACGCCGACCAGGTCGCCGAGACCGTCGACCTCGAAGGCTGCGTGGTCACCGCCGACGGCAAGCCGGCGGCGAACGTGCTGGTCAGCGCCAGCGGCGTCGACTACTCGGGCCGCAGCTCGGCCTTCACCGACGCCACCGGCCACTTCGTCGTGCAGGTGCGCAAGGATTCGACCACCTCGGTGTGGGCCGCGACCGACAAGCTCGTCACGGCCATCCACGAGGTGACGATGGGAAGCGAGAACGCCGCGATGACCGAGTGCATGGTGCTCGAGACCGCGACCACCGGCAGCAAGCTCGCGCCGAAGGTGACGAGCAACCCGCGCGCGCAGACGGTCGCGATCGGCGAGACGGTGATGTTCTACGCCACCATCGACGGCACGCAGCCGATGACCTTCGTCTGGCTGCGCAACGGCCTGGAGATCGCCGGCAGCGACAGCAGCTTCCTGTGGCTGCCCCAGGTGACGCTGGCGGACGATGGCGCGCTCTACAGCCTGCGGGGCACGAACGCCGCCGGCAGCGTGACGACGGTGACCGCCAAGCTCACCGTCAGCGCCACGCCGATCCCGCCGCAGCTGGCCTGGGCACCGCGCGATGCGACGGTGAATGCCGGCGAGACCGCCGTCTTCGCGGTGGTCGTGACCGGCAGCGCGCCGTTCGCCTACCAATGGAAGCGCAACGGCCAGGCGATCGCCGGTGCCACGGCCCCCAGCTACGCGATCGCGACGGTGGATGCCGATGACGGCGCGCTGTTCAGCGTCGAGGTGGCCAACGGTGGCGGAAAGCTGCAGACCGATGCCGCGCGGCTGACCGTCATCCCGGCGCAATCGCCGCCGGTGATCACGACGCAGCCGCAGGGCATCGTCGTCAATGTCGGCAACCCGGCCGTCTTCGCGGTCGAGGCCAAGGGCAGCGCACCACTCGCCTACCAGTGGCAGCGCAACGGCGCCGACATCGCCGGCGCGACCACCGACGTCCTGAGGCTGGCCGCGGTGACCGCGGCCGACAACGGCGCGCAGTTCCAGGTGGTCGTGAAGAACGCGAAGGGCAGCGTGACCAGCGCCGCCGCGACGCTGACGGTCAACCAGGCCAGCGATGACCAGCAGGCGAAGCTGCTCGCGCTGATGACCGCGTGGCTGCCGGGCATGGAAGCCGCCGGTGCACCGCTGCAGTTCGCCGACGACGGCTTCAAGGTGCTGGCGGTCAGTGCGGTGTGCGGCGGCGGCACGGCGGCGGTCACGCTGGATGGCGGGGCCGCGCCCGCACCGGGCACGACGCTGCCGACCGGCAACCACACGCTGGCCGCGCAGTTCACTGCCTGCCGCACCGAATCGGCCTCGCTGTACACCGGCGGCAGCAGCCTCGCGTACAGCTTCGCGGACMTGGCGCACCGCGTCGGCTCGGCGCAGTCGACGGTGACCGACTTCCGCGTGACGACCGACGACATCAACGGCGACGAGAAGACGAGCCGCGTGCAGGGCAACGCGAAGGTCGAGCTCGACGGCAGCCTGAACGGCACGACCGAGACCACGAAGCTGCGCTACCTGCCGGCCAACGGGCTGACCGTGACCGACGTGGCGAGCCAGTCGGTGTCGACCTTCTCCGGCGGCACGGCACTGATGCACACGGTGACGCAGGGCGTGGAGCCCACGGTGCAAACGCTGCTGATCCGCGAGGAGTACGCGCAGCTCGCGTTCAGCCGCGGCGGTGTGAACTACGTGGTCGACGGCTTCTTCCAGCTCGACTTCGGCACGCAGCCCGGCGGTTTCAGCGGCAGCGGCACCGTGACGATCAGCGGCAACGGCCAGGTGATCGGCCGCGTGCGCGGCACCGAGGGCGGGCTGGTGGTCGAGATCGTCAACGGCGGCCTGCTCGGCAGCCTTCCGCCGGCGAAGCCGCTGTCCGCGAAGGCGGTCGCCCGCGCGCTGGGCCAGGCGGCGGCGCGCGGCCGCTGATCAGAGCAGCCCGGTCGTCATCGCCTTCAGGGTGGCGGCGGCCCGGGTGGTGCACTCGAGCTTGCGGAAGATGTTCTCGAGGTGGGCCCGCACGGTGCTCGGGCTGATGCCGAGCGTGCGGGCCGCCTCCTTGTTGCTCTCGCCGAGGCTGATGCAGCGCAGCACCTCGACCTCTCGACCT
>NZ_JBFUGW010000241.1:0-9495 GCF_056402735.1 Rhizobacter sp. P3_C12 | reverse complement strand
GACTGTCACCGTCGGCTACGACACGGCCAACGGCACCGCCACGGCTGGTTCCGACTACACCGCCATCTCCGGCGGGTCGCTGACCTTTGCTCCGGGTGTCACCACGCAGACGGTCACCGTGACGATCAACAACGACAACGTGTACGAAGGCAACGAGGCCTTCAACGTCGTCCTCGGCTCGCCGACCAACGCCACCATCGGCACGGGCACCGGTGTCGGCACCATCGTCGACAACGACACGCCGACGCTGAGCGTGTCCAGCCCGACGGTCGTCGAAGACGCGGGCTATGCGGTGTTCACTGTCTCGCTGTCCAACCCGTCGACGCTCGCCACCACGGTCAACCTCGGCCTGGCCAACGGCACCGCTACCGGCGGTGGCGTCGACTACGGCTCGGGCACGGCCACCAACCTGCAGGTCTCCACCGACGGTGGCAGCACCTGGACCAACGCCACGGCCGCCACCATCGCCGCAGGCAGCACCAGCGTGCTCGTGCGCACCCCGGTCACCAACGATGCGCTGAACGAAGTCAACGAGACGTTCTCGCTGATCGCCACCACCTCGGCCGGCACCACCTCGAACGCCTCGGCTTCGGGCACCGCCACCATCACCGACAACGATCCGACGCCCTCGCTGTCGATCGGCAACGTCACCGTCAACGAAGCGTCCGGTACAGCCACCTTCGCCGTCACGCTGTCGGCTGCCTCCGGCAAGACCGTCACCGTCGGCTACGACACCGCCAACGGCACCGCCACGGCTGGTTCCGACTACACCGCCATCTCCGGCGGGTCGCTGACCTTTGCTCCGGGTGTCACCACGCAGACGGTCACCGTGGCGATCAACAACGACAACGTGTACGAAGGCAACGAGGCCTTCAACGTCGTCCTCGGCTCGCCGACCAACGCCACCATCGGCACGAGCACCGCTGTCGGCACCATCGTCGACAACGACACGCCGACACTGAGCGTGTCCAGCCCGACGGTCGTCGAGGACGCGGGCTTCGCGGTCTTCACCGTCGCACTGTCCAACCCGTCGTCGCTCGCGACCACGGTCAACCTGGGCCTCGCCAACGGCACCGCCACCGGCGGCGGAGTCGACTACGGTTCGGGCACCTCGAACAACCTGCAGGTCTCCACCGACGGTGGCGCCACCTGGACGGATGCCAGCTCAGCCACCATCGCCGCAGGCAGCACCAGCGTGCTCGTGCGCACCCCGGTCACCAACGATGCGCTGAACGAAGTCAACGAGACGTTCTCGTTGACCGCCACCACCTCGGCCGGCACGACCTCGAACGCCTCGGCTTCGGGCACCGCCACCGTCACCGACAACGATCCGACGCCATCGCTGTCGATCGGCAGCGTCGCCGTCAACGAGGGCGCCGGCACGGTGACCTTCACCGTCACGCTGTCGGCCGCCTCCGGCAAGACCGTCACCGTCGGCTACGACACGGCCAATGGCACGGCCACGGCCGGTTCCGACTACACCGCCATCTCCGGCGGGTCGCTGACCTTTGCTCCGGGTGTCACCACGCAGACGGTCACCGTTGCGATCAACAACGACAACGTCTACGAAGGCAACGAGGCCTTCAGCGTCCTCCTCGGCTCACCGACCAACGCCACCATCGGCACGGGCACGGGTGTCGGCACGATCGTCGACAACGACACCCCAGCGCTGAGCGTGTCCAGCCAGACGGTCGTCGAGGACGCGGGCTTCGCGGTCTTCACCGTCGCACTGTCCAACCCGTCGACGCTCGCGACCACGGTCAACCTCGGCCTCGCCAACGGCACTGCCACCGGCGGCGGCGTCGACTATGGCTCGGGCGTCTCGAACAACCTGCAGGTCTCCACCGACGGTGGCAGCACCTGGACCAACGCCACGGCCGCCACCATCGCCGCCGGCAGCACCAGCGTGCTGGTGCGCACCCCGGTCACCAACGACGCGCTGAACGAAGTCAACGAGACGTTCTCGCTGACCGCGACGACCTCGGCCGGCACGACCTCGAACACCTCGGCTTCGGGCACCGCCACCATCACCGACAACGATCCGACGCCCTCGCTGTCGATCGGCAACGTCACCGTCAACGAAGCAGCCGGTACGGCCACCTTCACCGTCACGCTGTCGGCTGCCTCCGGCAAGACCGTCACCGTCGGCTACGACACCGCCAACGGCACCGCCACGGCTGGTTCCGACTACACCGCCGTCACCGGCGGGTCGCTGACCTTCGCCCCCGGTGTCACCACCCAGACGATCACGGTGGCGATCACCAACGACACGCTGGCCGAAGCCTCGGAAACTTTCAACCTGACGTTGAACGGCGCCACCAACGCGACGATCGCCACTGCCACCGGCGTCGGCACGATCATCGACAACGACCAGCCGCCGTCGATCGATCTCGACCTGAACAACTCGACCGCCACCGGCCTGGGCTACGCGACGACCTACACGGAGAATGGCACCGGCATTTCCATCGCCGACACCGACATCAAGATCACCGATGTCGACAGCAGCACGCTCGCCAGCGCCATCGTGACGCTGACCAACGCGAAGAGCGGCGACGTTCTCTCGGTCGGCACCTTGCCCACCGGCATCACCGCCACCGTCTCCGGCGGTGTCGTGACCCTGAGCGGCTCCGCGACATTGGCGAACTACGAGACGGCGATCCGCGCGATCACCTTCTCCAACACCAGCGATACGCCGGACACCACCAACCGCGTGATCACCGTCACCGTCAACGACGGCAACAGCAACAGCGCCCCGGCGACCACCACGATCACCGTGGTGGCCGTCAACGACGCCCCGGTGGCCCGCAACGACGATGGCCAGATCAATGCCGGCAGCACGCTGGGCGTGAGCACCAATGACGGCGTGATCATCTCGGCGCCCAAGCCGGCCAACGCCGACACCGATCCCGACGGCGACGCCCTGAGCGTTGCCCGTGCGATCGCCGGCTCAGGCACGCCGACCACCGCCATCACCACGGGCGGCACGGCCATCACCGGCACCTATGGCACCCTGACGCTGAAGAGCGACGGCAGCTACTCCTACGTCGCCGACAACGCGAACGCGCTCGCCACGGGCAGTTTCGTCACCGATGTGTTCACCTACCAGGTCCGCGACCCGTCCGGCGCTACCTCCAACGCCACGCTGACCATCCGCGTCGATGGTCAGGCCGACACCGTGACGGCCGGCGCGCCGTCCACGACGGTGATCACCAACACCCAAGGCCTGAACGGCGAGTACTACGGCTACAACGACAGCGCCGTCTCCGGGAGCAACCGCCGCCACGCCGACGACGGCAGCGTCGGCAACCTCGACCGCGTGTCCGACTTCAACACGCTGGTCAATGCGCGCAACGCGACGATGGGCGGCAGCAACAACATCCTCGGCACCTCGACGGCCGCCGTCACCGGCACCGTCGACGCCCGCTTCATCGCCAAGACCATCGACTACGGCAGCTCACCCGACGTCAGCAACTCGCTCGGCTCGAACATCAACGTCGCGGCCGGCGGATCCACCACGGGCCTGACCGACAACAACAGCGCGCTGTTCAAGTTCCTGCACCGCACCGCCGGCAGCGACGCCGGCTCGCTGAGCGTCGAGAGCGGCACCGCTCCCGGCAGCGCCGGCAGCGGCGGCCCGACCAACGGCCTGGGCAGCACCACCGACGCAGGCGTGCGCCTGACCGGCGAGGTGTACATGGCCGCCGGCACCTACGACATCCGCGTCACCGCGGACGACGGCTTCCGCCTGATGCTGGACGGACACCAGGTCGCGATCTGGGACAACGTCCAGTCGCCGACCACCCGCGTCTACACCGGCGTGCCGATCACCGGCGGGCTGACGGCGCTGGAGTTGCTGTACTGGGAGCAAGGCGGCAGCGCCGTGCTGAAGATCGAGGTCAAGGCCACCGGCTCGGCCGACACGACCTACCAGACGCTGGGCACGAGCAACTTCGCGATGTTCAGCGACGCGAATGCGCCGACGCTGTCGGACACGCAGGACATCGTGATGAGCGGCGGCCAGTACGTGATCCGCACCGGCTCCACGCTGGACGGCGGCGTCGGCAACGACACGCTGACCGGCAGCGCCGCCCGCGACAAGCTGATCGGCGGCGCCGGCAACGACGCGCTGAACGGCGGTGACGGCGCGGACACGCTGATCGGCGGCAAGGGCAACGACGCGCTGACCGGCGGCATTGGCCACGACGTCTTCCAGTGGAAACTCGCCGACCAGGGCACGACCGCCGCACCGGCGCGCGACGTGATCACCGATTTCGACAACACCGCCAACTCGGGCGACGTGCTGGACCTGCGCGACCTGCTGGTCGGCGAGCTGCACACGGCCAACACGGTGACGACGGCTGCCCCCATCGGCACCAACAACGCGACGGCGATCACGGTCGACCACGGCAACCTGAACAACTACCTGCACTTCTCGGTGGTGGGCGGCAACACGGTGGTGGAGGTCAGCACCGGCGGCGGCTTCACCAACGGCACCTACAACGCGTCGGCGGTGAACCAGGTGATCACGCTGAACGGCGTCAACCTGGTGAGCACCTTCACCACCGACAACCAGGTGCTGGACGACCTGCTGCGGCGCGGCAAGCTGGTGGTGGATTGATGGCGGGCGGGCCGCCCGCCCGCTTCAACTGTTTTCGCTGATCCAGGGCCCGGTGGCCCCGTCGATGCCGCACTCCCACAGGCGCTGCGCATCGGCGGCGCTGCTCACGCCCTCGGCGTACACCTGCAGCGACAGCCCGTGCAGCAGCGTCACCGTGCCGCGCACGAAGGCGGCGCGGTTCTCGTCGCTGCCCACGCCCTGCACGATGGCCGCGTCGAGCTTCACGTAGTCGATCCCGGCCTCGAACAACCGCGGGATCTTGCCCAGCCGCTCGCCGGCATGCTCGAGCCCGAGCCGGATGCCGGTCGGGCGCAGCTGCCGGCCGAGCTCCTGCAGCAGCCCGAAGTGCTCGACGGCCGCGCTCTCCGCCACCTCGAGCCAGATCAGCCGCGCCACCTGCGGCGCATTCCACAGCAGCGCGCGCAGCCGTGCCGAGAAGCCGCTGTCGGCCAGCGACGACGGCGACAGGTTCACGCAGCGCGGCTTGCCGTCGCGCGCCGCATCGCGCAGCGCAAGCGCGAGCGCGCATTCGTCGATGTCGACCGTGAGCCGGCTGCGGATCGCCAGCGGCAGCCAGCGCGCGGCCGGCTCGTACACGCCGTTCGGCTCCAGCTGCAGGCGCAGCGGGCACTCGAGGTGGATCAGGTCCTTGCGCACGTTGACCAGCGGGAAGCTGACCAGGTGGGCGCGCTGCTGCCCGATCGCATCGCGGATGCGCTGGCGCCATGCGCCCTCGCCCAGCATCGCGACGGCGACACTGCCCTCGCCGCCCAGCTCCACCGCGAACGGCCCGCGGCTCTCGGCGCGCGCCAGCGCGGCATCGGCCTCGCTCATCACCTGCGCCATCGTCATCTCGCGGCGCAGCTCGAGCGCGCCGACGCTGACGCCGGCCTCGGCACTGAGGTTCGGCAGCACCAGGCTCAGCGCATCGGACAGCGCCTGCGCGGTCTCGCGCGCCATGCCGGCCACCGGCAGGCACAGCGCGAAGTCCGAGCCGTTCAGGCGGCCGATGAAGCAGCCCTTCACCCGGTCGCCGTACGGCCGCAGCGCCTGGGCCACGGTGGTGATCATCCGGTCGGTCTCGGCATGGCCGAGGGCCCGGTTCAGCCCGGCGAGGTCGAGCACGCGCAGCAGCACCAGGCCGCCCTCGGCCGCGCCGTCCTCGCGCTGCAGCATCACGGCCAGCTGGCCGAGGAAATGCGCCCGGTTCGACAACCCGGTCAGCCGGTCGCAGTTGGCCTGCTGGCGCAGCCCTTCCAGCTGCTCGGCCTGCGCCTGGAACGTGATGCGCAGGCGCCCCACCATCGTGTTCATCGCCTGCGTCATGCGGCGCAGCTCCGGCACGCCGGGCTCGGGCACCGTGATGAACTCGCCGCGCACCAGCGCCTGCGCCTGGTCGACCACCGAATCGAGCGGCCGCCGGATGCGCCGGATCATCAGCGTGCCGACGCCGCCGGCCAGCAACCCGACCACCCCCAGCGCCAGCGCCGACCACAGGCTGCTGCGCCACAGTTCGTCGTGCGCGTAGCCGCTCTGGCTGATCAGCTCGACGCGGCCGAGCGCGCGCCAGCCGTCGGATACCTGCGCCACGCCCTGCGGGGCAGAGATCGGCACCAGCCGCGCGAACCAGCCCGGCGCCTCGCGCGGGCCGCCGGAGGCCTCGCGCAGGAAGGCCACGCTGCCGTCGCTCGCGACGAAGCGGATGCGGCTGTAGTAGCCGCTGTCGAACTGCGCGGCCAGCAGCAGGTTCATCAGCTCCTTGTCGCCATGCTGCTGCGACAGCGCGAGCGCCAAGGCTGTCGCGTTGTCGGCGTTCTTCACGCCCAGCTGGGTCTGCAGGTAGCCGCGTGCCGATTCGACCGCGACGGTCACGCTGCCGGCAAAGGCCAGCAGCACCGTGCCCAGCAGCAACAACCAGATCTGGCGGATCAGCGACATGCTCTCTCCCTCGTTCGTTGACTCATTGGAACCCCTCGGCGCGGGCCTTCGCAAGCACTTCGCGCCAGCGCGACAGGCGCACCGACGGGTCGCCGGCCGCCTGCGGGCCGACGCCCTGCCACAGGCCGTCGCTGTTGAAGCTGAAGACGGGGGTCAGATCGGGCCGCCGCGACGCCGGCCGCACCTCGGTGATGAGGTTGTCGAGAATCAGCGGCTCGGCGTCCGGCGCGGCATACCAGGCGAGCACCATGTGCGCCTGCACCACGCCGTTCGGCCCGCCGATCTGCGCCCGCACGTAGACGAGCCGCAGCTTCGCGGTCGGCACGCCGAGCGCCAGCAGGCTGAAGTACTTGGCGATCGCGTAGTCCTCGCAGTCGCCGGCGCCCTTGCCCAGCGTCTCGAGCGGGCTGGCCCAGTAGTCGACCTGGCCCCAGACCTCGGTGTCATCGCGGAACAGCACGCGGCGGTTGAAGAATTCGTTGATCGTCTGCAGCCTGGCGGGCTCGTCCAGCCCCTGGGCGGCGGCCAGCACCGGCTGCAGCGCCCGCACGCCGTCGACGGCACGCGGCGAGATGCGCTGCGCGGCGGCCAGCATGCGGTCGGCGTCCCAGGCGCCGGACGGCACGCCGGCGAGCACGAGCGCCACCGCCACCATCCACGCGACGATGCCGCGGCCCGGCCGGCGGCAAGACATCACGTCGGGGTTCGGTTCAGCGCTGTGCACGTGCATCCATAAGGTTGGCCCCGACGTAAGGATGTCGTCATGGTGCGCGACGACTTGAGGCGTCAGCACGCCAGCACACCGAAGTCCGGCAGTGTGTGAGGAGTTGTGGCAGAAACGCCGTTTCTCGCACCCATTGCGTGAAATACTGTGGCCGCCTTGATGATCTCCCGACGCGCCCGGGCGAGCAGTTGTAGCGCGGCCACTACACTCCCATCGGGTTTACCGATGGGTTCGCTCAGAGACAGGATCACGATGCAGTTGAAGACCAAGAGCTTGCTCGCCGCCGCCGCACTGTCGTGCATAGGCCCCGCCCTCGCGCAAAGCAACGACACCCTGAAGGCGGCCGCCCAGAAGGCCGTGTCATCCAACCCTGAAGTCACCGGCCGGTTCAATGCCTACCGCGCGTCGTCCGACGCGATCGATGCATCGCGCGGCGGCTTCTACCCGCGACTCGACCTGAGCGCCAACGTCGGCCGCGACCGCGACAGCATCGATTCGCGCACGCCGGAGAGCCAGTCGACCAGCCGCAGCGGTGCGGCGCTGACGCTGACGCAGCTGCTGTGGGATGGCCTGGGCACCAGCAAGGACGTGAGCCGCCTCGGCCACGAGCGGCTGGCCCGCTACTTCGAGGTGGTCGACGTCACCGAGCTGACCGCGCTCGAAGCCGCGCGCGCCTACTACGACGTGCTGCGCTACCGCCGCCTGGTGGCGCTGGCCGAAGACAACTTCGTGCAGCACCGCAGCGCGTTCAACCAGATCAATTCGCGCGTGCGTGCCGGCGTCGGCCGCGGCGTCGATCTCGAGCAGGCCGGTGCACGGCTGGCGCTGGCCGAATCCAACCTGTCGACCGAGGTGTCGAACCTGCACGACGTGTCGGCGCGCTACCAGCGCGTGGTCGGCGAGGCGCCGCCGGCGGTGATGCCGCTGCCCGTGCCGCTGCGCCAGGCGATCCCGGCCACCGCGAACGAGGCCGCCGCCGAGGCGATCCGGCGCAGCCCGACGATCAGCGCGAGCGTCGAATCGCTGCGCTCGGCGCGCTCGCTGGTCTCGGTGCGCGAGAGCGCCTACCAGCCGAAGGTCGAGGCCCGCGTGCGCGCGGGTGCCGGCCGCAACTTCGACGGCGTGCAGGATCAGCGCCGCGACAGCACGGCCGAGATCGTGCTGAACTGGAACCTGTTCAACGGTGGCTCCGACCAGGCGCGCGTGCGCCAGCAGGCCAGGTTGCTGACGCAGGCCGAGGACCAGCGCGACAAGGTGTGCCGCGATGTGCGCCAGACGGTGGAGATCGCCTACAACGACACCCGCAAGCTGGTCGACCAGCTGGGTTACCTCGACCGCAACACGATCGCGATCGAGAAGGCACGCGACGCCTACCGCCAGCAGTTCGACATCGGCCAGCGCAGCCTCCTCGACCTGTTGAACGCCGAGAACGAGCTCTACACCGCGCGGCGTTCGTATGCGAATGCCGAGTACGACCTGGGCGTGGCTTATGTGCGCACGCAGGCGTCGATGAACCAGCTGAGCGCCCAGCTCGGGCTGGCGCGCGACCAGGGCGCGCCGGAGGCGCCGGACGACGCGAGCGGGTGGTCGGCCGATGGCGATGCGCCGGGGCGCTGCCCAGCCGATGCCGTGAGCTCGCCGCCGATCGATTTCGAGGCACTGTCGAGGCGTGCGGCCGCCGGCACCGGACCGGCCACGCCGATCGCGGGAGGCGCGTCGACGCTGCCGGCCGCGGTTGCGCCGGCCGCTGCGGCCAGCTCGCCGCTGCCGCGCCTGACGGCGTGGACGGCGGCCTGGGAGGCCAAGGACCTGCCGCGCTACCTCAGCTTCTATGCCCCTGGCTTCAAGCCGGCGCAGGGCTCGGTCGACGCCTGGAAGGCACGCCGGCAGGCGATGCTGGCGAAGTCCGGCTCGCTCAGCGTGAAGCTGGAGAACATCGACGTGCAGGCCATCGGGCCTGGTGTTGCGCAGACCCGCTTCAAGCAGACCTACACCTCGTCGGGCTACTCCGACGTCGTGAACAAGTCGGTGACGTGGCGGTTGATTGACGGCCAGTGGTTCATCACGAAGGAAAGCAACCTGTAGTTCGTCGCGCCGCGGCGCGTGCGCGGCGGGGCGGGTGAGGGGCTGGGCTGGGGGCTCATGCCGAGGCGGGCGGCGCCCTGGGGGCGCCGACTCCACGAAGAAGCTCGGCTTCGTGGGTGCATCGCCAAAC
>NZ_JBFUGW010000240.1:0-9719 GCF_056402735.1 Rhizobacter sp. P3_C12 | reverse complement strand
TGATGACGCTGGCCTGCACGCTGGCGGCCGCGCTGCTGTCGCCGCTCGGCCCGTTTGCGCCCGCGGCGCAGGCCGCGCGCGATGCGGCCGACCTGCCGTGGTTCGCGTGGCTGCTGTTCGCGCTGGCGGGCTTCGTCGTCGCGGCCGTCGTGGCCCGCGTGCTCGGCGCCCGCGCCCGCCTCAGCGGACTCATCGGCCGCCAGCTCGCCGGCAGCGTCTGGGGGCTGGTTGCGCTGGTCGCCGCCGGTACCGCGGGCGGCCAGCAGGGCTCGCTGCTGACGACGCTGTTCTACGTGGTCGGCGGCGTCGCGCTGCAGTTCGGGCTCGGCCTGGGCCTGGCGCTGCTGTGCGCGCAGCCGATCCGCGGGCGCAACCTGTTCCGGCTGTCGTTCTTCCTGCCGCTGATGGTCACGCCGGTCGGCATCGCCTACATGTTCCGGATGCTGGCCGACATGGGCGTCGGCCCGTTCGCACCCATCGCCCGCGCACTCGGCCTCGGCGCGATGACCTGGGCGCAGAACGCCTGGTCGGCGCGCTGGGTGGTGCTGGTCGGCGACACCTGGCAGTGGGTGCCGTTCATCTTCATCGTGCTGCTGGCCGCGATCGAAGGGCAGCCGCGCGACCAGCTCGAGGCGGCGCAACTCGACGGCGCGCCGTCGTGGCGCATCTTCCGCGACATCACCTGGCCGGCCATCGCGCCGACCGCGGCGGCCGTCGTGCTGATCCGCGTGATCGAGGCCTTCAAGATCGTCGACCTGCCGAACGTGCTGACCAACGGCGGGCCCGGCATCGCGACCGAGAGCATGACGCTGCATGCCTTCATCGACTGGCGCTCGCTGAACCTGGGCGGCTCGGCGGCGGTGGCCTACCTGCTGCTGTTCGTCTCGACGCTGATGGCGGTGAGCTTCTTCCACTTCGTCGTGCGGCCGGCGCGCGGGGGGCAGGCGGCATGAAGCGGTTGTTCGAGTCGCGGCGCCTCGGCGAGCTCGCGCCGCTGCCGCGCGTGCTGGTGTACGGCGCGCTGCTCGCGTGGACCTTCGTCGTGTTCTTCCCGCTGTACTGGGTGCTGGTCACCTCGTTCAAGGAGCCGCTGCAGGTGTCCGACGGGCCGGTGTTCCTGCCTTTCGTCGATTTCCAGCCCTCGCTGCACGCGTGGAAGTACATCCTCGTCGAGACCGGCCGCGACACGCTGCGGCCGTACCTGAACTCGATGCTGATCGCGAGCCTGTCGACGCTGCTGGCGGTCGCGATCGGATCGATGGCGGCCTATGCGCTGACACGCATCACCTATCGGCCGAGCGTCGCCGCGGTGCTGCTGTTCATCGCGAGCGTCGCCGCCGTGGTCGCGCTCGTGGTCGGCGCCGGGCTGTCGCTCGGCTGGGCGCTGCCGGTGGCCGCAATGCTGTTCGTGCTCGGGCTGCGGCCGCTGCAGCGGCGCCTCACCGCGCGGCTCGGCAACGACGACATCCTGTTCTGGATGATCTCGCAGCGCATCCTGCCGCCGGTGGTGTCGGCGATTCCGATCTACGTGATGTTCCAGCAGGTGCACCTGCTCGACACGCAGTTCGCGCTGATCGTGACCTACATGACCGCGAACCTGCCGATCGTCGTCTGGCTGATGGTCGACTTCTTCGACGGCATCCCGCGCGAGCTGGAAGAAAGCGCGGCGCTCGACGGTGCCTCGCGCTACCGCATCCTGTTCGACCTGATGCTGCCGCTGGCCCGGCCGGGGCTGGTCGCGACGACGCTGCTGGTGCTGATCCTGAGCTGGAACGAGTACCTGCTGGCGCTGTTCCTGTCGACCGCGAATGCGCAGACCATGCCGCTGCTGGTGGCGGCGCAGAACGCGACGCGCGGGCCGCAGTGGTGGACGATGAGCGTGCTGATCCTGCTGATGATCGTGCCGGTGGTCGTGATGACCCTGTTCCTGCAGAAGTTCATTGCCCGCGGCCTGTTGACGGGCGCGGTGAAAGGTTGATGTTGACGACTCCCGCTTTGTCCGCACCGCACTCGGTGACCTTCGACCACCTCGGCAAGCGCTTCGGCGCGGTCGAGGTGCTGCGCGACTTCAACCTGCAGGTGCAGCCCGGCGAGTTCCTGGTGCTGCTTGGCGAATCGGGCTCGGGCAAGAGCACCGCGCTGCGCGTGTTCGCCGGGCTGGAGACGGCGAGCGCCGGGCGCATCCTGATCGGCGAGCGCGACGTGACGAACGTGCTGCCGAAGAACCGCGACATCGCGATGGTGTTCCAGAGCTATGCGCTGTACCCGCACAAGACGGTGGCCGAGAACGTGGCCTACCCGCTGGACGTGCGCGGCGTGCCCAAGCCGCAGCAGCACGAGCAGGTGCTGGCGGTGGCGAAGCAGGTGCAGCTCGACGGGCTGCTCGACCGCTACCCGCGGCAGCTCTCGGGCGGGCAGCGGCAGCGCGTGGCGCTGGCGCGCGCGATGGTGCGGCGGCCGTCGGTGTTCCTGATGGACGAGCCGCTGTCGAACCTGGACGCGAAGCTGCGCGGCCACATGCGCGCGGAGCTGAAGCACCTGCAGCAGCAGCTGGGCATCACGACGCTGTACGTGACGCACGACCAGGTGGAGGCGATGACGCTGGCGCACCGCGTGGCGCTGCTCGACAAGGGCGTGCTGCAGCAGCTGGACACGCCGGCACGCATCTACAACGACCCGGCCAACCTGTTCGTCGCCGGCTTCATCGGCGCGCCGCCGATGAACTTCCTGCGCGGGGCGCTGTCGGGCGGGTGGCTGGAGGGCGAGGGGCTGCGCGTGCCGACGCCGGTGACGGCGAGCCTGGCCGAGGCGGTGCTCGGCATCCGGCCCGAGGACTGCCGCATCGCGGAAGGCGGCGCCCTGCAGGGCGAGATCTACGCGGTGGAGCTGATCGGCGACCACACGCTCGTCACGCTGCACGTCGGCGCGCACAAGCTGACGGTGAAGGGCGCGAAGGATTTCGACCAGCCGGTCGGGCGGCGGGTCGGCGTGGCGTTCGATCCGGGGGCGGCGTTCGTCTTCGACGGCGCGACGGGGGCACGCGTGCGTTGAACGCCTACAGGTGCCGCGACAGCAGCATCCGCAAACCGGCGAAGCCGAAGAACACCGCGATCGTGCCGTCGAACACGCGGCGGATCGAGCGGTAGACGCGCCGCGCGACGGACGTGGAGAACAGCAGCGCGTAGCTGATGAAGATCAGCAGGCCCAGCAGCCCGCAGGCGGCGAACACGACCAGCGAGTCGGTCGGCGAGGCGTGGGCCGGCAGGCCCATCGAGATCGTCGACAGCCAGACGAAGATGGCCTTCGGGTTCGTGATGTGCATCGCGACGCCCTTCAGGAAGATCTGGCGCAGGCTGCCGCTGCGGCCGGCCGCGCCGGCATCGGCCGAGTCGTGGCGAGACAGGGCGGATCGCCCGGCCTTGAAGGCAAGCCACAGCAGATAGAGCCCGCCGATCACCTTGACCACCGTCAGTGCGCCGGACCAGGCGGCCAGCAGCGACGCGAGACCGAGCGCGGCGGTGAGCCCGAGCGTCCACGACGACAGCGTGATGCCGGCGGCCAGCGCGAAGGCGGGCGCCCGGCCGCCGTTCATCGCCGTGCCCATCAGCGCGACGATGCTCGGGCCGGGGCTCGCGCAGCCGATGAAGTAGGCGGTGCAGGCGACGGCGAGGTTGGGGTTGGAGGCCAGGGTGTCGATGTGCATGGGGTTCGTCGGTTTCGTCGCGTCAGTTTCGTCACATCATCCGCTGATGTAAGGGCCGCGCCCCGGCAACGCCCAGAGCAGCGCGCGCGTGACCAGCGACGGGAAGACGGTGAAGTGGTCCTCGTCGGCGATGACCTGCGAGCCGAGCTTCAGCGACTTGTAGTGCCTCGATCGCAGCACGCGCTCGAAGTCGCGGATGTCGCGCACCATGTCGCCGGTCTTGAAGTAGCGTGGCCCGGGCCGGAGGGTCTCGTAGGCGCCGCAGTACATCATCAGCTGCGTGGGCAGATCGGCGTGCGACGCGGCATAGGCCGCCTCGATCTCGAACATCACGCGCCGGTCGAACCACAGTGACGGGCTGCCGAGGGCGTAGCGCGAGAACAATGCCGGCGCCGTCAGCATCACATAGGCCCCGAACAGTCCGCCGTACGAGTGGCCGATGTAGGTGCTGCGGGCCATGTCCACACGGTAGAGCCCTTGCAGCAGCGGCAGCGCAACGGTGGCGAGGTAGTCGCGGTAGCGCGCGGCCTCTCCGTAGGCCTGGCCGGCGTAGGTGTCGGTGCCGCGCTGGGCTCGCCGGCGCGGATCGGTGGGTGTGTAGTCCCGCGCCCGGCTGAGCGCGGAGTCCTCGCCCGCGGCTGGCGCGAGGCCGACGAGGATGAAGTCCTCGAGATTGCGCCCGGCCTGGCCGACGCGTGCCCGAATGCTCCGGACGAGCGGAAATCCGTAGGGCGCATCCGTCAGGAAGACCACTGGCAACGGGGCCGTCGCGTTGCCGCCGTCGGCCACGGAAGCCGGCAGATCAACCCACAGCTGGTAGCGGCGGCCGGTCTTCGGATCGGGGGCGTCGTGCACCGCTGTGTGAGGCAGCGCGTACGGCGTGGCGTCCGGCACGGCCGCCATCGAAGCGCTGCCCGGCCACGCGGCGGCCGAAGCGATCGAGAGCAGCGAGCGGCGGTTGAGGCGGAACGTGGTCATGGCGACGGCAGCAGGTGCTGCGCGCGCAGCCCGGGTTCTTCGTAGACGGAATCTTCGGCCGGGTAGCGCAGGTTCTTCGCGCCGGCCTGTTTGGCCAGGGCCCACACGATGCTCTCGCCGGCGGGCAGTGTCGTCGGCGCCGTCGCGTAGAGAGGATCCGCGAAGGCCTGCGCTGGCGCGACGAAGGTCCAGCCGCGAGCCTTGAACTCGCGTGCGATCACGCCGATCGAGGCGGCGTTGATCGCATTGACGTGCAGCAGCATCACATGCGCGGGGCTGCGGTGCAGCGTGCTGCGTGCCAGCCGATCGTAGTAGCCCGCACGGTCCAGCAGGTGGCGGATGTAGGCCTTCTGCAAGGGTTCGAGCTGGCTGCGCTTGCCGGCCGCGAGCTGATCGAGCCAGACCTCGTTGAAGTACCAGTCGCTGGTGTCGATGGAAACGGGGGCTGGCCGGTAGCCGTGTTCCTTCATCCATGCGCGCATGCCGTCGCGCTTGGCCGGCGTGTCGCCCTCCTTCAGGTACGGGAACCGGAGCATCGGCACCCAGGTGGGCAGCTCGCGGAACGCCGTGTCGGCCTCTTCGACGTCCTGCACGAACTCGGCGAGCGTGAGCTTCGGCGAGGCCAGGTTGCGATGGCGGGCCGTGTGGTTGCCGACCGCGTGGCCGGCGGCGGACCACGCGGCCACCAGCTCGCGGCCGGTGCCCGGGCCGGTGGCCGACAGCGCCGGGAAGATCATCGACGGGATCGATGCAGCGTGCAGCCCCGACAGCAGCGTGCTGTTCCACTCGCGGGCGAGCGGCTCGGCGTCCGGATTCACGCCGTCGTCAAAGGTGAGGGCGAGTGTCTGCGCGTGGGCGACGAGCGACCAGGCGCTGGCGAACACGAAGAGGAGGAACTGTTTGCGCATGTGTCGTGTCGAGGCCTGGTCAATCGTGAAGCAGGGGGTCAGGCGTTCTCGTGGCCGCCGCGAACGTGCGAGTAGCGGTGGATGTCGGTGCGTCGGTGCCAGCCCTGGCTTTCCCACCAGGCCTGCCCTGCGTCGTTGGTGCGGAACACGTCGATGTGCACCTTCAGGATGCCGAGCTGTTCCAGCGCCGCCAGGCAGCGCCCGACCAACGTGCTCGCGATTCCTTGCCGGCGGTGCTCGGGGAGCACCGCCAGGTGTTGCAGGTAGCCGCGCCGACCGTCGTGCCCGCACATGACGCAGCCCACCAAGCGGCCGTCTTTCTCGGCGACGACGTCGTAGTCGTCCATCGCCATGGCCCGCAGCGAGGGCGGGTTCGGTGCCGTCACTTCTTCGTTTCCGACGTGTACGACTGCATGAACCGCTTCGTCGTGGTGAGCAGCAAGCCGTCCAGGATCCTCATCACTGGTCGGGCGATGTCCGGCGGAACGCCACCGTAGAAGGCCTCGGCGATCCCGCCGGTGATGCAGGCGATGGTGTCGCTGTCGCCGCCGATCGAGATCGCATTGCGGATCGCATCTTCGAAGTCGGTCGACTCCAGGAAGGCGATGATCGCCTCGGGCACCGTGCCTTGGCACGAGCTGTCGAAGCGGTAGACGAGCCGGATGTCGTCGAGCCGGCGCGACAGGTCGTAGCCGAAGGTGGTCTCGACGTAGCGCTTGATGTCGTCGCGGCTGCTTCCGGTGCGGGCCAGGAAGATGCTGGCCGCGACGGCCTGCGCGCCTTTGATGCCTTCCGGGTGGTCGTGCGTGACGCGGGTGTAGTGGTCGGCCTTGGCCAGCACCTCGTCGAGGGAGTGGAACGCGAAGCCGACCGGGCTGATGCGCATCGCCGCGCCGTTGCCCCAGCTGTAGTACGGCGTGGGGTCGTCGGAGCGCGCCCATTCCTTGAACCGGCCGCCGTAGCCGGCCCGCGGGTAGCGGTTGGCATAGGCCTTCAGCAACGGGGTGTAGTGACTGCCGTCGAGGATGGCCTCGGCCAGCGCGACGGTCAGCACGGTGTCGTCGGTGAACGTGCAGCGGGGTCCGATCAGCTCGAACGCCTTGGTCTTGATGTTGTTCCATTCGTAGATCGATCCGATCACATCGCCGGCGATGGCTCCAAGCATGGTGTGCCTCCTTGGGGCTACTCTACCGGCTCGCGTCAGCGGGTGGCCGCAGTCTCTGTATCGGGATCTTTCTCGCATGCCGCCATTGCTGCATCGAGCGCGCTCAACCAGTAGCGGTCTGCCGTGTTGCGATCCACCATCCGCGCCACGGCACGCAGGGGTTCGAGAAGTGCCGGATCCGCCATCTTCTCGGCGGCGTCCAGTTCGTACACGCGGCACGCATCGTCGAGCGTCGCGATCAGGTACGCAGTCACTCGCGGATCGCGCCGCTGCGCCAGGCCGGCCAGGGCTTCGCCGCGCACGTCCTCGTCCTCATCGCGGAGGTTGTCCCACAGCAGTTGGCGCACGTCGGTGGAATCCACCTCGTGCATCGTTCCAAGCCCGAACGTTGCCCAGTCGCGGACCGAGGCATCGTCGTCGCGGGCCAGCCGCAGCAGTGCCGCGATGGCCTCCGGCTGCGCGTATCGTCCGAGCGCGAGGGTGACTTTGAACCGCGTCGACGCATCCGGATGCCGGGACAGCGCCACGAGATCGGGCAACGCGGCCGGGTGCGGCCGATGCGAGAGCCCGCAAGCCGCCACGGCGACGACTTCATCGCGCCGGTCCCGCAGCCCGGTCAGCAGCATGGCCTGCGTCTCTTCCGGCGCGTACGCCACGTGTTGAGACATCGACCCGCGGCGCCCGTGCAGAAGCTGGGACGCCACGCCAAGACCGACTGCCCGTTGACGCCAGTTCGGACTCGCTACCAAGGCACGGACCCGTTCCAACGTCTGCGGGTTGCCGCGCAGCTGCAGTGTCACGATCGCCGTCCAGCTGGCGTCGGATTCCCATCCTCGAACCGCACTTCGCACAAGCCTTTGCAGGCCGCGGCGGCGGTTTCGATCACGCGAGAAGCGAATCATCTAATCTCCGAGTGTTCAGCAGGTCTTCGCGCCAAGGACGCGATCCCCAAGCGGCTCAGCATGCATTCCGGCCATTCACTTCTTGTGCGCAACA
Organism: Rhizobacter sp. P3_C12; assembly: GCF_056402735.1. Taxonomy (NCBI): domain Bacteria; kingdom Pseudomonadati; phylum Pseudomonadota; class Betaproteobacteria; order Burkholderiales; family Sphaerotilaceae; genus Rhizobacter; species Rhizobacter sp. P3_C12. The sequence continues at coordinate 1,969 of NZ_JBFUGW010000240.1, read as the reverse complement.
GCCGCAGGACGTATCTGCTCGAACAAATCGAATACCGTCATCCCCAACGCATTGGCAATGACCTCGATGGCGTTGAGCGTCGGGTTCGCATGGCCGTTCTCGATCCGGCTCAGGTAGGTTTGATAGAACCCGCAGCGCTCGCCGAACTCGGCCTGGCTCAGGCCGGCCTCGGTTCGCAGCGCCCGCACGCACTCGCCGAATTGCTGAGACAGGTTGGGTCTCATGCTCTGAACCCGACGACTTCAGCCAGGACCCAGCAAGATCGAGATATCGACTCCAAGCGCCAGCGCCAGCTGCTCGATGTTGTCCAACGAGACATTCCTTTCCGCCCGTTCCACGGAGCCGACGTAGGTGCGGTGCAGCCCCGCGAGATCAGCCAACTGCTCTTGCGAGAGCCCCCGTGTTGCTCGTTCGGCTCGCAAGTGCCGTGCAAGTCGCAGACGCGCCGCTTCGTAGGCTTTTCCTCTTCGCTCCATGGACGCGGAGGGTGCGTTCATGCCTACTTTGGGTCTACAGACTTTGAGTAGCATCTGGCCGTACACTGACGGCGCTTCCTCATCGTCAGGAGTCCGGCATGGCCGACACGGCCCCCACTTCTCGCCGCAGTCCCGGGCAACACGGCCGTCCCATCGAGAGTCGACGCATCGCTCGCCTGCTCGCGCAGGTGATCGACATCACCGACGGCACGCGCCACCTGCTCGAACTCTCCGAGCAGGATGTCTGGGCGCTTGCCGATGATCAGGCGCCGCTGCTCGACAGCAGGCAGCACGACGCGCTGCGCCGCATGGCGATCACCGCGCTGCTGCTCGTGTCAGAGGAGGCCGAGCGTCTGGGTGAGCGGTTCGACGGGGCACCGTGAGGGCGGCGCAGGAACACAAGGAATCCGTTCGGACTGAGCTTGTCGAAGGCCCTGCGCGCGTCGGGCACAACCCTTCGACGGACGGGCCCTCGACAAGCTCGGTCCCTGCTCAGGGCGAACGGGAGCGCAGATCCTCACGCATCCGCGTACGCCTGCAGCACCATCTCCTCATCCCCCCGGTCGCTGATCTCGATCAGCACCGTGTGCTGCAGTTCCACCACCGGATGGTTCGCGCAGTTCTTGCAGAACCACAGCACCTCGGCGAGCGACTCGACCTCGTGCGACACGGTCACGACCTGCGCCTCCTTCGGGATCGGCCCGAAGCCGCATTGCTCCAGGTTGGCCATCGCGACCGAGTGATCCCACAGGCTCGCGTCCTTGCCCCAGGCCATCACGTGCAGGCAGCCGCTGTCGACCAGCCAGCCGCTGACTTCGATCTGCCAGGTCAGCGTCAGCTTGGCATCGATCATCACGACCGCCCGGAACGGGGCGAGCGCCGACAGGTCGGGCAGCGCACCGCCGGGCTTCAGGTGCAGGTAGCGCGCCGGCGGCCCCGGGATCGTCGGCCCGCCCGACAGCACGCGCAGCGATTCGCGGATCGCCGCCAGCACGTCGAAGAAGCTGCCGTAGACATCCTCGTCAGCGTCGTAGCGCGCCTGGTTCTCGGCAAGGTGTTCCACCGCCGGCAGCAACTCCGGCATCAGCGGCTCGATGGCCTTCGGATCGTCCTCGAGCCTGCGCATGATCAGGTTCAGGAACGCATCGGCGGCCGTCGACGCGTACAGCCCCTGGTTGATCTCGAAGATGCGCGGTGAGACGACGAAGTCGCGGAACACCGGCATGTAGTAGCGGAACGGCCCGGCCGGCATCGCGCCCAGGTCTTCGGCGCGCGACAGCACGTCGCTCTGCTCGAACAGCAGCAAGGCCTCGTCGCGCGACTTGCCCGCGAACTGGCGGTACGCGTAGGCGATGTCCAGGTCGGCCGCGAAGTCGCCCCATTCGGCAGCGTCCGGCGGCGTCGCGGCGTTCGACCCGCTCACGCTAGCGCCGACGCCCTTCGTCATTGCGGGGGCCGCGTCCGCGCGGACCCTGCGGCGGGCCGTCGCGGCG
>NZ_JBFUGW010000239.1:0-9721 GCF_056402735.1 Rhizobacter sp. P3_C12 | reverse complement strand
GCGCGCCGCCGCCATCGCCTGCGGCTCGGGATCCATGAAGAGGCTCACGCGCACGCCCATCGCATGCACTTCGGCGATCAGCGGCGCGAGGCGCGCGGCATCCTCGGGGAAGCGCCAGCCGTGGTCGGAGGTCGACTGCTCGACGCTGTCCGGCACGAAGGTGCACTGGTGCAGCGGCAGCCCGCGGCGCTTCAGCTCGCGCGCGAAATCCATCAGGTTGTGGAACGGGTTGCCTTCGATGTTGTATTCGATGTGCGGCGTCGCCTGCAGCAGCTCGGCCAGTTCGTAGACATCGCCGGCGCGGATGTGGCGCTCGTCGGGCCGCGGGTGCACGGTGATGCCCTGCGCGCCGCCCAGCAGCGCCAGCTCGGCGGCGCGGGTCACGCTCGGGATGCCGAGATGGCGCGTGTTGCGCAGCAGCGCGACCTTGTTCAGGTTGACCGACAGCGCGGTCAGGCCGCGGTGCGGGTCGAGGCCCGTCGTCTGGGTGGGATTCATGGTGTCCTCAGCGCTCCAAGGCTTGCACGTCGAGCATCACCTGCCGCGTGCGCAGCACCGGTGAGCCCAGATGATAGTGAAGCAGCGCGCGCAGCAGCAGCTTCAGTTCCTGCAGCGCCGGCGCGCAGGCCTGCTGCAATGCCACGAGACTGCCGTGCTGCAGCGCGGCCTGCAGGCCGATCAGCGTCTGGCCGGCCAGCTCGTTCTCGCGGCCGCGCGCCGTCACGACGCCCTGCTCCGGCAGCAGCAGGTAGCGCCCGGCGGGGTCGACCTCGGCCTGCGTCATCGTCACGCAGCTGAGGTCGGGCAGCACGCCGACCTGCTGCAGCAGCGCCAGCTCGAAGGCGCGCAGCGCCGCTTGCACGATGCCGTCGTCGGCAGACACCATCAGCGGCAGCGTCGCGGCATACGCGTCGAACAGCGCCGGATGGGCATCGCTGCGGGCCAGCAGCTTCATCAGCAGCTCGTTCAGGTAGAAGCCGCTGAACAGCGCCGCGCCGGTCAGCATCGCGTGGCCGCCGGCCCATTCGGCGCCGCGCAGCGTCTGCACCTCGCTGGGAGACTCGCTGGACGGCTCGGCGGGGCGCGGCGGCTTGCCGAGCGTCACCTGGATGCGCTGGAACGGCAGCAGCACCGAGCGCAGCTGCGAGTACGGCCGCTTGGCGCCCTTGGCCACCACGGCGATGCGGCCCTGTTCGCGGGTGAACAGGTCGAGGATCAGGCTGGATTCGCTCCAGTCGTAGCGGTGCAGCACGTAGGCCGCCTGCGTGGCCGGTGGGCGCGCGGGGCGGGTGGCCATGCGCGGCGGCTACTCGTAGCCGTAGGTGCGCAGATGCTCTTCGTCGTCGGCCCAGCCCGATCGCACCTTCACCCACAGTTCGAGGAACACGCGGCCGTCCATCAGGCGCTCGAGCTCCTGGCGGGCCTCGGAGCCGATGCGCTTCAGGCGTTCGCCGTCGCTGCCGATCACCATGCCCTTGTGCGCGTCGCGCTCGACGATGATGGTCGCGGCGATGCGGCGCAGCGCGCCCTCTTCCTCGAACTTGTCGATCACGACGGTGGAGGTGTAGGGCAGCTCGTCGCCGGTCAGGCGGAACAGCTTCTCGCGGATGATCTCGCTGGCGAGGAACTTCTCGCTGCGGTCGGTCAGCGCGTCTTCTTCGTAGAACCACGGCGCCTGCGGCAGGTAGGGCTTCACGATGCCCAGCAGGCGCTGAACATCGCTGTCCTTGCGGGCGGTCAGCGGCACGAACTCGGCGAACGCATGCCGATCCTGCATGCCCTTCAGCCAGGGCACGAGGTCGGCGCGGCGGTGCACCGCATCGAGCTTGTTGGCGATCAGCATCACCGGCTTGTCGGCCGGCATCAGCGCCAGCACCTTCGCGTCGTCGAGCCCGAAGCGGCCGGCCTCGACGACGAACAGCACCACGTCGACGTCGCCGAGCACGCCCTGCACGGTGCGGTTCAGCGTGCGGTTCAGCGGCGCGCTGTGGCGGGTCTGGAAGCCGGGCGTGTCGACGAACACGAACTGCGTGTCGTCGACCGTGCGGATGCCGGTGATGCGGTGGCGCGTCGTCTGCGCCTTGCTCGAAGTGATGCTGACCTTCTGGCCGACCAGCGCATTCAGCAGCGTCGACTTGCCGACGTTCGGGCGGCCGACGATCGCGACCAGGCCGCAGCGCGTGGCTGCGGCTTCACCGGGCCCGGCGGCGGCGCCAGTGCCGGTGTCGCCGTCGTCGTCGGCAGGGGTCTCGGGGATGTCGGTCATGCGGGGGGAACCAGGAAAGTCGTCAGCAGGAGGGTCGTCGGGGAGCGTCAGGAGCGCAGCGCGCTGCCGGGCTTGTCATTCGCCTTCAGCGCGACCAGCATGCCGCGCGCGGCTTCCTGTTCGGCGGCGCGGCGCGAGCGGCCTTCGCCGGTTTCGGTGAGGCCGAGGGCCGGCACCGCGCACTCGACCTCGAAGGTCTGCGCATGGGCCTGCCCGCGGGTGTTGACGATGCGGTAGGCCGGCACCGGCAGGCGGCGCGCCTGCAGCCATTCCTGCAGCTCGGTCTTGGCATCCTTCGACCAGCTGTCGAGGTCGGTGGTCGCTATGACCTCGCCGAACAGCCGCTGGACCAGCGCCTGGGCGGCCTCGAAGCCGCCGTCGCGGTAGGCGGCACCGATCACGGCTTCGAGCGCATCGGCCAGGATGGACGGGCGCTGCGCACCGCCGCCACGGGCTTCGCCTTCGCTCAGGCGCAGCACCTCGGGCAGGCCGATCAGCACGGCCACCTTGTGCAGCGTGTCTTCACGCACCAGGTGCGCCCGCACGCGGGTCAGGTCGCCTTCGTCGGAGCCGGCGAAGCGCTCGAACAGCAGGTCGCTGATCGCCAGGCTCAGCACCACGTCGCCGAGGAATTCGAGCCGCTCGTTGTGGTCGGCCCCGAAGCTGCGGTGCGTGACCGCGCGCGTCAGCAATTCCGGCTGGGTGAAGCGGTAGCCCAGGCGGTTCTGCAGGGCGGTCAGTCGGGCATCCACGCGCGGGGCTGGTTGATGACGAACGGTGCGGAAGCGTCGGGCCGCAGCCCTTACCTCGAGCGCCCTTCGTACTTGAGGAGCAGGAAGACCGGGGCCATCAGCTCGATCTCCTTGTTGTAGGCGAAGGCGATCACGACCTTGTCGTTGACCTTCGTGATCTCGAGATCCTTGCCGGAGATCGACTGGATCGAGTACTCGATGTCCTTCTGCTTCTCGAAGGCGGTGCGGATCTCGGGAACGGTGGTAGCCCCGCTGGTCGCGATCTTCTCGACCGTGCGCTTGATCGTGAAGTACTCGTTCAGCGTCGGCAGCACCTTCAGGCTGAGCAGCGAGATGAGGCCGATCAGGATGGCCCAGAACATCAGGCCGAACAGCGTCACACCGCGTTGCCCTGCACGGCGGGGCGCGCATTGCCGCATCTGACCCCGGGATTCCATCGACCGCTGTTCCATCGTCATTTACCTGTTGCTCCCGCTCAATTGAACGATCCGACGCGCTTGGGATTGCCGAAATTCATCCAGACAAAGAAGGCCTTGCCCACGATGTTCTCGTCGGGCACGAAGCCCCAGAAACGCGAGTCCTGCGAGTTGTCGCGGTTGTCGCCCATCATGAAGTAGTGTCCCGCCGGCACCTTGCAGCGCACGCCTTCCGCACTGTAGCGGCAGTTTTCCTTGAAGGGAAACGCGAACAGCGGCGCGGCCGCGCTCGGCAGCTTGGTCTCGACCAGGATCCGGTGCGCCACGTTGCCGAGCTTCTCGGTGTACTGCGGTGCGAAGCGCACGGCGTCCTCGTCGTAGAACGGCTCCAGCGGCTGCGTGTCGGCGAGCTTGCCATTCACGTACAGGTGCTGGTTCAGGTAGTCGATCTGGTCGCCCGGCACGCCGACGACACGCTTGATGTAGTCGATGCTCGGGTTGGCCGGATAGCGGAACACCATCACGTCGCCGCGCTGCGGGTCGTTGATCTGGACGATCTTCTTGTTGATCACCGGCAGGCGGATGCCGTAGTGGTACTTGTTCACCAGGATCAGGTCGCCGATCAGCAGCGTCGGCACCATCGAGCCCGACGGGATCTTGAACGGCTCGAACAGGAACGAGCGCAGCAGGAACACGACGAGGATCACCGGGAACAGGCCGGCAGTCCAGTCGAGCCACCACGGCTGCATCAGCAGGGTGTCGCGCGCCTGGGCGACGTTGTCGTCGACCTTCGCGATGCCCTGCGATGCCAGGCGCTCGCGGCGCTCGGCATCCTGGCGGTCGAGCGTGGCGGCGGCCGCCGCGCGGCGCGGCGCGAAGTGGAAGCGTTCGGCCAGCCAGTAGGCCAGCGTCGCGACGGTGAGGATGAACAGCAGCAGCGAGAAGTTGCCCGTCCACTTGCCGAGGTACCAGCCGCCCAGATACACCACCAGGGCGCCATAGAGCACGCCGGTCAGAGAACCCATCAGTGAGCCCATCAATCGTCCACTTGGAGGATGGCGAGAAACGCTTCCTGGGGCACCTCGACGGAGCCGATCTGCTTCATGCGTTTCTTGCCGGCCTTTTGTTTTTCGAGAAGCTTGCGCTTGCGCGAAATGTCGCCGCCGTAACACTTGGCGAGCACGTTCTTCCGCAGCGCCTTGATTGTCTCACGCGCGATGATGTTGGCCCCGATGGCGGCCTGGATCGCCACGTCGTACATCTGCCGCGAGATCAGCTCGCGCATCTTGGCCACCACCGCGCGGCTGCGGTAGGCACTCTGCGTACGGTGCACGATGATGGACAGCGCGTCGACCTTGTCGCCGTTGAGCAGGATGTCGACCTTCACGACGTCGGCCGCGCGGTATTCCTTGAACTCGTAGTCCATCGACGCGTAGCCGCGCGACACCGACTTCAGCTTGTCGAAGAAGTCCAGCACGATCTCGGCCAGCGGCATCTCGTAGGTCAGCATGACCTGGCGGCCGTGGTAGGCCATGTTGATCTGGTTGCCGCGCTTCAGGTTGGCCAGCGTCATCACCGGGCCGACGTAGTCCTGCGGCATGTAGAGATGCACGGTCACGATCGGTTCCCGGATTTCGTTGATGCGGCCGAGATCGGGCATCTTCGACGGGTTCTCGACCTGGATCACGGTCTTGTCGCCCAGCTCCACCTGGTAGACCACGCTCGGCGCGGTGGTGATCAGATCCTGGTCGAACTCGCGCTCCAGCCGCTCCTGGACGATCTCCATGTGCAGCAGCCCGAGGAAGCCGCAGCGGAAGCCGAAACCGAGCGCCTGGCTGACCTCGGGCTCGTAGCGCAGCGACGAGTCGTTCAGCTTGAGCTTCTCGAGCGCATCGCGCAGCTGGTCGTATTCGCTGGCTTCTGTCGGGTACAGGCCGGCGAAGACCTGCGGCTGGATTTCCTTGAAGCCCGGCAGGGCCTGGCTGGCCGGGCCGGCGTTGTTCGGCAGTTTCTTCTCGAGCGTGATGGTGTCGCCGACCTTGGCGGCCTGCAGCTCCTTGATGCCCGCGATCACGAAGCCCACTTCGCCGGCGCGCAGCGCATCGCGCGCCAGCGACTTCGGCGTGAACACCCCGAGCTGCTCGGCGGCGTAGGCGGCTTCGGTGGCCATCATCTTGAAGCGCTCGCCCTTCTTCAGCTCGCCGTCGACCACGCGCACCAGCATCACGACGCCGACGTAGTTGTCGAACCACGAGTCGATGATCATCGCGCGCAGCGGCGCGTCGGGGTTGCCCTGGGGCGGCGGCATGCGGGTGATCACCGCCTCGAGGATGTCGTCGATGCCCTCGCCGGTCTTCGCGCTGCACGGGATCGCATCGGTCGCGTCGATGCCGATCACGTCCTCGATCTCGTCCTTCGCACGCTGCGGATCGGCCTGCGGCAGGTCCATCTTGTTCAGCACCGGGATCACATGCACGCCGAGTTCGATCGCCGTGTAGCAGTTGGCGAYGGTCTGCGCCTCGACGCCCTGGCTCGCATCGACCACCAGCAAGGCGCCCTCGCAGGCCGACAGCGAGCGGCTCACTTCATATGAGAAGTCGACGTGCCCCGGCGTGTCGATCAGGTTCAGCTGGTAGGTCTTGCCGTTGCGCGCCTGGTAGGTGAGCGCGGCGGTCTGCGCCTTGATCGTGATGCCACGCTCGCGTTCGATGTCCATCGAGTCGAGCACCTGCGCTTCCATCTCGCGATCGCTCAATCCGCCGCAGCGCTGGATGAGTCGGTCGGCCAGCGTCGACTTGCCGTGGTCGATGTGGGCAATGATGGAAAAATTTCGGATGTGATCCATTGAGCGATTCCACTGCGTCGCGCATCGACGCTGCAGCGGTTGCACCGCTGCGTTGATGGCTCATCTCGTGCGCGTTGTCGCGTGACTTGCGCGCTCGACATGATGGGTCGAAGACCCGGGCCGTGAACAAAAAAAAGGCACGTCGAAGAACTGACGCGCCTTCCAACAAAACGTATGGCAACTGCTTGTTGGGCCTTCATTGTAGCCAAAAGCACCCCGCCGGAAACCGCGCCGTTGCTTGATTTCTTGTCGTTGCGGGTCACCAACAGCAAAATCTTTCCACAACTTATCCACAAAGCCTTGTGGGTAGCTTGGGGATAGTTTCAGACGCCTCAACTCGTTGACCGGATTGGCAATAAAGCCGTTCTGCGACCCCCGAATTGTAGCCAAAAGCGCGCTGAATTCGAGGCGATCTGCCAGATGATGTGTGCGCACACTGACTTTCCATTGGCGAGGCGAATTTCGGCGTCATCAAAGTTCCGTCTGCAGATCCCGCATTGCGAAAGAGTCACGGCAATCCCCGTGCCTGCAGTCGGATATCCGGCGCTCACTTGAGCACCGGGATGCGCAGGAACTGCGCCCAGTCGCCACGCAGCACGGTGACCGGCAACGATTTCGTCTTGTCGAGCCTGGACACCACGGCCTCGAACTGCTTCACGTCGGTCACGTCGGCCGTGCCGACCGCGACGATCACATCGCCCGCCCGCAGGCCCGCTGCTTCCGCGCCACCGGTGACGGCGCTCACGCGCACGCCGTTCGCGCCCCGCAGCGCCTGCCGCTCGGCGTCGGTGAGGTTGGCAACGCTCAATCCCCAGACTTTCGCGGCGCCGGCCGTGCGCGGCTCGATCGGGGCCTCGGGGCGCTCTGCCGCTGCAGCCACTTGCGGATTCAGCTCAGCCAGGCTCGTCTTGAAATCGAGCAGCTTGCCGCGCCGATTGCATTGCAGCGTGATCGCCGTCCCCGGCTTCAGCGAACCCAGCGTGCGCCGCAGGTCGACGGCGCCATCGACCGGCTTGCCGTTGACGCTGATCACGACATCGCCCGGCTGGATGCCCGCCTTGTCGGCCGGTGTGCCGCTGACGACCTGGCGCACGAACGCGCCCTTCGCCTTGCCCTTCGCGAGCCCGTATTCCTCGGCCAGTTCGCGCGGCACGTCGATCGGCTGGATGCCGAGGTAGCCGCGCACGACGCGCCCCGTGGCCTTCAACTGGTCGGCGACGCGCATCGCCTCGTCGATCGGGATCGCGAACGAGATGCCGACGTAACTGCCGACCGGGCTGAGGATCTGCGAGTTGATGCCCACCGCCTCGCCGCGGGTGTTCAGCAGCGGCCCGCCGGAGTTGCCGGGGTTCACCGCGACGTCGGTCTGGATGAACGGCACGTCGGAGCCGGTCTCGCGCTGCTTCGCGCTGACGATGCCGGCCGTCACGGTGCTCTCCAGCCCGAACGGCGAGCCGATCGCGAGCACCCATTCGCCGACGCGCAAGCGCCCCGCATCGCCGATCTTCAGCGACGGCAAGCCGGTGGCATCGATCTTCACCAGCGCGACGTCGGTGCGCTCGTCGGCGCCGACGATCTTCGCCTTGAACTCGCGCTTGTCGGTCAGCGTGACGTAGACCTCGGTGGCGCCCTCGACGACGTGCGCATTGGTCATCACGTAGCCGTCGGCACTGAGGATGAAGCCGGAGCCCTCACCGCGCGGCACCTCTTCGCCCGGCTGCTGCGGCACCGCCGGCGCGCGGCGGCGGAACGGCCCGCGCGGCGCGTCCGATGCGCGCTCGGTGGTCCGGATGTTGACGACGGCCGGGCTGACGCGCTCGACCAGGTCGGCGAAATCGGGCAGCACCTGGACCGGCGCCAGGGGCTGTGCCTGGCCTGGCGCAGGGCTCTGCGGCGATGCCTGGTTCTGGGCCTGTGCACCCGCGGCCTGCGCCAGCAACAACACGGCGCCCGCGCCCAGCGCGGCGGCACAAGCGCGCATGGCGCGGCGTCCGCGCGGCGCGTTCACCGGCGCGAGCCGGCCCTGATCGATCACAGTTTGCATGCTGAGCACTCCCTCGACGACACCCACACGGGCCGCCGCGTGCAGCCGCACGCCGCCGGCTACTTCTTGCGTTCCAGCCCCGACGCGAACGCCCGCAGCGTCGCGGTGGGCACGTCACCCATCACGGTGACCCACCAGTCGCCGTAGCGGCGCATCATCGTCTGCGTGGCGCCGATCACGGTCGACATCGGACGCTGGTGGCGCTCGGCATTGAACGGCTCGATGAAGATGGACACGAAGGTCAGCCCGTCGGAATAGACCGCCTGCAGCACCGGTTCGGTGGCGCCGCGGATCCGCAACGCGCCATCGAACGGCCGCTTGACGCAGCTGACCTGGGTGAAGCCGGGAATGTCGTGCTTCAGCGTCCAGCCTTCGGACTCGAGGCTGGCCGGCGTGACGGGCGGCCGCACGATGCGGTAGCCGTCGAGCTTGCGCAGCGGTTGCGTGATCAGCTCCGCCTGCGGCTTGACGTTGATGCTGACGTCGGAGAACGCCGACGACTCGAGCACCTCGGCGTGCTCGCCCAGCACCTCGGTGCGCAGCAGCAGCCCGGTGTTCTTCTCGGCCCACAGGCGGTAGCCGAAGCGATGCGCATCCTTGGCGCGCAACTGCAGCACGTTGGCCTCGTGGCCGGCCACGCGCTCGACGCCCAACGGCTTGAGCTCATAGAAGTCGGTCACGTGCTGCGCACCGGCCTGCAGCAGCGCGGGAAACGAGCTCATCGAATCGCGCTGCTCGACCATCGCGACGCGGCTTTGCGGCCACACGGTGTGGACGACGTCGTTCTGCCGCAGCACGTTGCGCATCTGCCCTTCCAGCGAGTCGATGCGCTCGTACTGGTTGCGGCCGTCGCAGAAGTGCGCAATGCGTGAACTCGCCACCGTGCCGCCGGCGCTGACGACGACCGTGCCCTGGAAGTTGCGCTTGTTCGCCGCCTCGGTGATGCGGGTGAGCCAGACCTGGGTCTCTCGCGCCTCGACCAGCGGGTCGCCGCTGACCAGCGCGCTCTGCGCCCGGCTGGCCGGGGCAAAGGCAACGAATGCACAACTCACCATCAACGCTGAAAGGCGCAGCAGCATGGGTCGGTGGGTCCGGTCAGCGAGCAGGGGCTTCGGCGGCGGCATTGCGCAGGAAGCCCGAGGGCACCCCGGGGGCGGAGCTGCCACCGAACTTCTTGTGCACCGACAGGTACTCGTCCAGGCGTGCATCGCGGATCAGCTGGCCGTTCAGCCGCACCGGCTCGGCCTCCTGCGTGACGCTGACGGCGCGCAGCGGCGACGGAGCGACCGCCACCGCCGTGGAACCGCCGGTCTGTGCGACGGTCGCCGGCGCGCCGCCGAACGGCAGCGAGCCCGGCACCGAGGTGGCCACCAGCGCACCGGCCACGACCACGAACGA
>NZ_JBFUGW010000238.1:0-9733 GCF_056402735.1 Rhizobacter sp. P3_C12 | reverse complement strand
GGCTACTACGTGCTGCCGGTCACGCTGGTCGACGAGACCTTCCGCCAGAACGGCGTGGACACCGCGCACGATGCCCAGGAGGTCTCGCCGAAGAAGCTGCGCGAGTTCTTCGGTGCCGACGCGGCGGTCTACATCAAGGTGCGCAAGTACGGTGCGAGCTACGCGGTGCTGTCCAGCGAGACGCGCGTCGAGGTCGAGGCCCGCATCGTCGACCTGCGCAGCGGCGAGCTGCTGTGGAAGGGCTCGGCGGTGGCCAGCTCGTCCGAGGAGCAGCAGCAGTCGCAAGGCGGCCTGATCGGCGCGCTGGTGGGGGCGCTGGTGCGGCACGTCATGAGCAACGCCACCGACGAGTCGTACCGCTGGGCCGGGGTGGCCGACGATCGGCTGCTGGGAGCGCCGCGCCGCAGCGGCGTTCTGCCGGGTCCGCGCTCGCCGCTGTACGGTCAGCCGATGCCGGTGCAGTGACCGTCTCCGGCCGCGCCCGCATGCCCCAGGCATGCGCGGCCAGCCGGAACCCGAGCAGCGCCAGCGCGATGCCGGCGAAGACCCAGGCCGAGACGTGGCCCAGCTTCGCCTGCATCACGCCGTGCAGCGCCGCGAGCGCGACTGCTGCGTACACCAGCTTGTGCAGCCGCAGCCACTGGCGCTTCATCCGGCGGATCGCCCAGTGGGTCGAGGTCAGCGCGAGCGGCAGCAGCAACAGCAGCGCCGCCGAGCCGACCGCGATGAACGGGCGCTCGGCCAGGTCCTGCGCATACGCACGCAGCGTGCCGGCATCGAAGCCCAGGTACAGCCCGAGGTGCACCACCGCATAGCCGAAGCTCCACAGCCCGAGCTGGCGGCGTTGGCGGATCAGCGCGTTCCAGTCGCCGATGCGCCGCCCGCAGTGCAGCGCGACCGCACGCGACGCCCACACCGAGAGGCGGCGCAGCGGCGTGATCGCGAGCGTCGCCAGCAGCAGCGCCATCGCCCACCAGCCGCTCGCGTGCGTCAGCGCGGCGATCGGATCGGGGCCGAGCGTGCCGGCGATGAACGCCAGGCCCCAGCGCAGACCCGGCCACGCGCCGAGCGCGAAGCACAGCAGCGTCGGCAGCCTGCTGCTAGAAATTGCGGGCGAGGTCCATGCCGGCATACAGCGACGCGACCTCGGCCGCGTACCCGTTGAAGGGCAGGGTGGGGCGCTTGGCGAGTTCGCCCAGCCGCAGCTCGCGGCGCTGCGACCAGCGCGGGTGCGGCACCTCCGGGTTCACGTTGCCGAAGAAGCCGTACTCCGACGGCGCGGCCTGCATCCAGGTCGACACCGGCGGCTGCTCCACGAGCCGGATGTGCGTGATGGCCTTCGGGCTCTTGAAGCCGTACTTCCACGGCACCGCCAGCCGCAGCGGCGCGCCGTTCTGCGGCGGCAGCGCGGTGCCGTACAGGCCGGTCGCCACCAGCGCCAGCGGGTGCATGGCCTCGTCGATGCGCAGCGCCTCGGTGTAGGGCCAGTCGAGCATCGGGCGGCGCTGGCCGTACATCTCGGACGGCCGCAGCACCGAGATGAACTGCACGTGGCGAGCGCGCGAGGTCGGAGCGACCCGCTTCAGCAGTGCGGCGAGCGGGAAGCCGCGCCATGGCACCACCATCGACCAGCCCTCGACGCAGCGCAGCCGGTAGAGGCGGTCTTCCTGCGGAAAGAGGCGCAGCAGTTCGTCGAGGTCGAAGCGGCGCGGGCGCTCGACCTCGCCATCGACCATCACGGTCCACGGCGTCGTGCGGAAGTCTTCGGCGAGTTTCCAGACGGCCGCCTTGTCGGGCGAGAACTCGTAGTAGTTGTTGTGGCGGGTCGCGGCTTCGCGCGGGGTGATGTCGTCGGCGGCAGAAGCGCTGGCCACGCCGCCTGCGAGCGCCGCGCCGGTCAGCGCGAGCGCCTGGCGGCGGTCGAGCCACAGGCGCTGCGGTGTGATTTCACTGGGTAAGGGGGTCATGCGAGGCGGTCGACGAGGGTGGCGGGCCTCCGGGTCTTCGACCTGCGACTGATCGACGCGCAGGGGACATTTGTCCCGAGTTGCTCCGGCATCGTCCTTCGGGACAAGGAACCCGGCTACAGTGTGGCTGTCACTTCATGAAGAATGAAGTAGGCCATCTAAATGGCTGTTAAATAGAAATATAGCTAATAATAGACTTTTAAATGGCTGCTAAATTTGTCTCATGGTCGACATCAAGCTTGCCACGCCAGACGAACTCGTCCGCGAGCTCGGCAGCCGGTTGCGCGCCCAGCGCCTCGCGTCGCGCATCACCCAGCAGGAGCTGGCGCTGCGTGCCGGCGTCGCGCTCGGTGCGATCAAGAAGCTGGAGTCCGATGGCCACACCACGCTGCAGACCTTCGTGCGGGTGGTGCAGGCGCTCTCGCTGACGAGCGACCTCGAGAACGTTCTCGTGCTCAAGCCACACATCAGCATCGCCGAGATGGAGCGCGCTTCCGCGGCTCCGCGCCAGCGGGCGCGCCGCCCTGCCGGCATGGCACCACGATGAAGAAACTCGACGTCCTGTTCCGCGGCTGGGGCCAGGATTGGTTGCTGGGCCGCCTGGCCGACAACGGCGCGCAGCTGCTGTTCGAGTACTCGCCCGAGGCACTGCGCCGCGGCGTCGAGTTCTCGGCGATGCAATTGCCGCTGCGCCCCGAGGCCTACGGCGGCTTCCCGGCCTTCCAGTCGAACCTGCCCGGCCTGCTGGCCGATGCGTTGCCCGACGGCTGGGGCCTGCTGCTGATGGACAAGCTCTTCCTGAAGAACGGGCGTGATCCGGCGCGCCTGTCGCCGCTCGATCGGCTGGCCTTCATCGGCGAGCGCGCGATGGGAGCCTGGGCGTTTCGCCCGGCCGACGACTGGGCCCTGGCCGACGAGCATCTCTCGCTGCTGCAGCTCGCCACCGCCGCGCAGGCGGTCGTCGAGGGTGGTGATGTGGACGCCCTGAACACGCTGGTGATGATGGGCGGGTCGCCGCAAGGCGCGCGGCCGAAGGTGCTGGTGAACTTCGACCCCGACACGCGCCGGGTCAGTTCGCACGAGGACCCCGGTGGCAACACGCCCGGCACCCCCTGGCTCGTCAAGTTCCCCGCCCGCGGCGAGCACCACGAGGCCTGCGCCGTCGAGTACGCCTACTCGATCGCCGCGCGCGCCTGCGGCATCGCGATGCCGCGCACCCAGCACTTCAGCCTCGGCCGCGCAATGGCGGCCTTCGGCGTCGAGCGCTTCGACCGCTGGGGTTCGGGGGCGGCTGCGATGCGCGTGCCGGTGCATTCGTTCGCCGGTGCACTGCATGCGGATTTCCGCCTGCCGTCGCTCGACTACCAGACCGTGCTGCGCGCCACCCGCTTCTTCACGCGCGACGAGGTCGAGGTGAGCCGGGCCTTCCTGCGCTGCGTCTTCAATGTGGTGTTCCACAACCGCGACGATCACGCGAAGAACTTTGCGCTGCGCATGAACGAGCGCTCGATGTGGCAGCTTTCACCGGCCTACGACCTCGTTTTCAGCCACGGTCCGCGCGGTCACCACCAGACCTCGGTGATGGGCGAAAGCCGCGCGCCCGCGCGCACGCACCTGCTGGCGCTGGCACGCGCCGCGCAGGTGCCGCAGCGCCTCGCGCTCGATGCGCTGGAGCGCGTCTGCACCGAGGCGGCCCGCCTGCCGCAGCGTCTCGACGAGGCCGGCGTGCGCCGCGCCACGCGCACGGCCATCGCTGCCGCGGTGCGCGAGAACCTGCGCCGTTGCACCGCTTGAGCACGGCTTGCGGCCGCGCCTTCTGAAGCGTGCTGAAAACTGCTGAAGCAGGTCGGGGCATCGCTGTCGCAAGTCGTTTCGCGTGCCCATAATCGTTTCGCTGTCCGACAAAGGGCGGCCGCCTGCGGGCGCCAACAAATCGCCAGGGAGCGAACAATGAGAACACGTGTCGAGCCGTCGGTCCGGTTGCAGCCGGGGGCCGGCTGTCGTGGGTGTCGTCCGGCGCGGGGCCGCATCCGCCCCCGGCCGCTGCCACGGCAGCTCGCCCGGCCCGCGCGCAGCCACCTGCGCACGCTGGCCTACGAGATCACCGTCGCCGAGGCGCGCGAGCGCGAGCGCATCGCACTCGGCCTGCACGACGAGATCGGCCAGTTCCTGACGCTCGCGCGGCTCAAGCTCGGCGCATTGCGCGACAGCCCGCCGGGCGACGAGGCGACGGCGCTGCTCGACGAGATCGGCGCGCTGCTGGCCCAGGCGTCGCGCGCCGCCCGCTCCGCCACCTTCGATCTCAGCAGCCCGGTGCTGCGCCTCGGCCTCGAGCAGGCCCTGCGCAGCCTGGCCGACCGCCTCGCCGCCGACAGCCGGCTGCAGGTCAGCTTCGATGGCGCGATGCCGCCGCTCAGCCTGCCCGAGGCGGTGCTCGCCGTCGTGTTCCGCGGCGTGCGCGAGCTGTGCCTGAACGTGCAGAAGCATGCGCATGCGGCGCGCGTCAGCATCACCGCGTGGTGCGACGGCCGCTGCCTGAAGGTGTGCGTCGCCGACGACGGTGTCGGCTTCCGCACCGATGCCTCGCGCGGCGTCTTCAGCCGCACCGGCGGCTTCGGGCTGGCCAGCACGCAGGCGCAGATCCAGGCGATCGGCGGGCGGCTCGAGATCTCGTCCGCGACGAGCCTGGGCACGCGCATCACGATCCTGCTGCCGAATGCGGTGGGCGCGGCGGCACTCGCCGCGGCTTGATCGACAGCACACCGACAGCACACGCATCGAAGGGAACGACCATGGGCATCCGCATCGTGTTGGCCGACGACCACCGCATCATGCGCGACGGGCTGTGCGCCCTGCTCGCGCGCGAGAAAGACATCGAACTGATCGGCCAGGCCGACGACGGCCTCGGCGCGGTGCGCCTGGCGCGCGAGCTGCGGCCGGACATCGTCGTCACCGACGTGTCGATGCCGGGCCTGAACGGCGTCGAGGCGACGCGCCGCATCCGCACCGACGACCCGTCGGTGCGCGTGCTGTGCCTGTCGGTGCATGCCGAGAGCCGCATGGTGCTCGCGGTGCTCGAGGCCGGCGCATCGGGCTACGTGCTGAAGGACTGCTCGTACGACGAGCTCGCGCTCGCCATCCGCAAGGCGATGGCCGACCAGGTGCACCTGAGTGCCGAACTGGTCGGCCTGGTCGTCAAGGAAGTGCGCAGCCGCGGCCAGCCGCAGGCGGCGGGCGGCACCGCGGCGCTGACGCCGCGCGAGCGCGAGATGGTGCAGCTGCTGTCCGAAGGCCTGTCGACGCAGCAGATCGCCGACCGGCTGCACGTCAGCATCAAGACCGTCGCGACGCACCGCGAGCACGTGATGCAGAAGCTCGACATCAGCAGCCTCGCCGAGCTGACGCGCTATGCGCTGTGCGAGGGCCTCAGCTCGCTCGACCAGCCGTGGCGCAGCGGCGCGCGCACGCCGTCCTGAGCGGGCAGGTTCAGCTTCGGCACCGGCCCGTATCAGCCGTTTCCTGATGGCGCCGCGGGCCGCGGCGGTTCACGCTGGGCCCCACGATGGGAGTTGCCGCGCGCCCTTTGACCCTGTACCTGGCCGACGATCACGCGGCCTACCGCGCCTGTGTGGCCGGGCTGCTGGCGCGCCGCGGCTTCGAGATCCTCGGCGAGGCGCCCGACGTGCCGGCGCTGCAGGCCTGGCTCGCGCAGGCGCGCGTGCACCCCGACGTGCTGCTGATGGACGTGCAGATGCCCGGTGGCGGCCCGACCGCGCTGGCCGCTCTGCTGGCGCATCACCCGAACCTGCGCGTGCTGGTGCTGTCGATGCACGACGAGCCGGCAATCGTCGACGCGATGCGCGCCGCCGGCGCCCGCGGCTACGTGCTGAAGGACGAGCCGCTGGCCGCGCTCGCGCAGGCGATCCGCGCCGTGCACGCCGGCATCAGCCGCTGGCCGCCAGCGTCTCAGCAATGAAGAGGTGCAAGTTCAGAGATTGACCGATGGGCGCGGGCCGCGTGCGTCCCTATCGTCGGGGCATTCCTTCACCACTCGCCCCACCGGAACCCTCCATGATCGACGCGGCCATCACGCAAGTCGCCAGCCAGCTGAACAACGCCTTGCGGCGCTCGTTCCAGCTGGGCGAGGAGCTGGTCGTCGTCTCCAGCCTGTACGAGCCGGATGGCGGCGTCGCCGCGAACATCAACAACAAGCTCGCGGTGTTCCTGGTCAACATCGAACGCGACACCACGCCCAGCCCCCGCTCGCGGCCCGGCGCGGGCGAGGGCCGCCATGCGCGGCAGCCGCAGCCGGTGTCGCTGAACCTGATGGTGATGTTCGCTGCCAACTTCAGCGCGTCGAACTACACCGAGGCGCTGAAGTTCATCTCCAGCACGATCGCGCACTTCCAGTCGTGGCCGGTGCTGGATCACCAGAACACGCCCGACCTCGATCCGCGCATCGACAAGCTCACGCTCGACATCGAGAACCTGAGCGTCAGCGACCTGAGCAACCTGTGGGGCCTGTTCAGCGGGCGCTACCTGCCGTCGGTGCTGTACCGCATGCGCATGGTCACCTTCGATGCGGGCCAGTTCGACGCGCAGCTGCCGGTGGTGCGCCGCGTGCAGGCCGGCGTGGGAGCCCCCGCATGATCGACATGGGCCCCTACATTCCGCTGCTGCGCGTCGATTTCGAGCACGGCTTCTTCGCCGACGGGCGGTGCCGCGGGCTGCGCTTCGTGCCGGCCGGCGACACCGCGTGGTGGCTGCGCGCGACCGACGCGATCGAGCGCCACACCGGCAGCGCACTCGCGCTGTTCGGCCCGGCGCAGGCGCTGTCGGTGGTGCCGAAGGCGGTGCTCGCGTGGCAGGTGCATGCCACCGACGAGGTCTTCCCGACCTGCACCGACAACCCGGCGCAGTGGCCGGGCGAACTGCTGTGGTTCGATGCTTCCGAAGCCACGTCATCCCGCCTGCATGCCGGCGACACCGTATCGCAGGCCGAGGTGCGGCCGCTGACCTGGCCGCTGGTGTCGCTGTCCCTGATGTCGGGTTCTCTGGGCGCGCAGGCGTCGAGCGGCGCCCGCCTGATGCCGCCGCTCGCGGTGCTGCGCGTGCCGCTGGCGGCCTTGCCGCCGGCCCCGCTGCACTACACGGTGCGGCTCGCGGCGCGGGCGACGGTGTGGAAGTACTGCCTGCACGGCGAGTGGCCCGAGCCGCAACTGCAGGTCGTCGACCTGGCGAGCGGCGTCGAGTTCGACGAGCCCGCGCCGGACCGTCTCGACAACGGCGCGCCGCTCGTGGCCATCCGTTCGCGGGCGCCGATCGCGCTCGCGCAGCGCAGCGAGCGTCGATTCCAGTTGCGCAGCCGCCAGCGCGGCGGCGACAAGGTGCTGGTCAAGCGCCTGCCGGTGGCGGCAGCGCAGTTCCTGGCGCGAGAGCAGATCGGCGGCGAGAGCCGCCTGGTCTCCGAGATCCATGTGCATCGCTAGGCCCCGTCAACACTAACCGCAGAGGAGGCCGCAATGGCCATGAAGACCCCCGGCGTCTATATCGTCGAGAAGAATGCCTTTCCGAACTCGGTGGTCGAGGTGGCCACCGCGGTCCCGGCCTTCATCGGCTACACGGATCGCGCCGAGAACGCGGGCAAGTCGCTGAATATGAAACCGTGGCGCATCGGCTCGATGGCGGAGTACCACCAGTACTTCGGCTTCGGCCCGGACCCGAAGTTCGGCATTGCCGAGAAGACCGATCCGAATGCCGCCGCGGCCTTCAAGGCGGGCGACAAGGAATTCCTGCTGACGCAGGCCGACGGCAAGGAGGGCGGCCGCTTCCTGCTGTACTACGGGATGCTGCATTTCTTCCAGAACGGCGGCGGCCCGTGCTACGTGGTGTCGGTCGGCGAGTACGACAAGACGCCGCTGATCGAGGCCGACAAGCTGATGGCCGGCATCGAGCCGCTGGTGAAGGAGCAGGAGCCGACGATGGTCGTGGTGCCCGATGCGGTGCTGCTGTCGGCCAAGGACTGCATCTCGGTGCAGCAGGCGATGCTGCAGCACTGCGGCGGGCGCATGCACAGCCGGGTCGCGATCCTCGACGTGTGGGGCGGCCACCTGGATCGCAAGAACGCGACCGGCGTCGACCCGATCGAGGGCTTCCGCGGCGCGCTGGGCGTGAACTACCTCGACTACGCGGCGGCGTACTACCCGTGGGTCAACACGACGGTGGTGCAGGACAAGGACCTGGACTACACCCGCGTCGCCAACCCGGACGTGCTGATCCAGCTGCTGATGGCCGAGCTCGGGCTGCCGGCGCAGCTGGACCCGAAGACGCCGGCGCGCACCGCGCAGCAGTGGAAGGCGGTGCAGGACGTGAGCAAGACCGACGACCAGTGGACGACGGAGATCACGACCGACATCAACGCCTCGGACAAGAGTGACGACGAGAAGAAGAAGCTGCTCGACCCGGCCGCGCTGAAGATGGCGGTGGAGACGCACAAGGCCTTGCTCAACAAGAGCCTGGGCGCGTCGAGCACCTTGTTCAACACCATCATGGCCGAGGCGCGCAACCGGCTGAACCTGATGCCGCCGTCGCCGGCGATGGCGGGCATCTACACGATGGTCGACAACACGCGCGGCGTCTGGAAGGCGCCGGCCAACGTGAGCCTGAACGGCGTGGTGTCGCCGGCGGTGACGATCTCGCACGAGGACCAGGAGGACCTGAACGTCACGACGCAGGGCAAGTCGATCAACGCGATCCGCTCGTTCATCGGCGAGGGCGTGCTGGTGTGGGGGGYGCGCACGCTGGACGGCAACAGCCTGGACTGGCGCTACATCAACGTGCGGCGCACGATGATCATGCTGGAGGAGTCGTGCCGCCTGGCGGCCAAGGCGATGGTGTTCGAGCCGAACGTGTCGAACACCTGGGTGACGATCAAGAGCATGGTCACCAACTTCCTGACCGGCATCTGGAAGCGCGGCGGCCTGGCCGGCGCGGTGCCGGACGACGCGTTCAGCGTGCACGTGGGGCTGGGCGAGACGATGACGCCCGAGGACATCCTCGAGGGGATCCTGCGCGTGACGGTGCTGGTGGCGATCAGCCGCCCGGCCGAGTTCATCGAGATCACCTTCCAGCAGCAGATGCAGAAGTCGTGATCGCGCTCCATCAACGCTCACGAATCATTACTTGACCCTTCAGGAGGCAGACCATGGCAGACGACGGATCAGCGCAATCGACCACGGTGTGGCCGCTTCCCAAGTTCCGCTTCTCGGTGAAGTGGGACGCGGCGGAAATGCACTTCCAGGAGGTCTCCGGCCTCGACGTGGAGGCCCAGCCGATCGAGTACCGGCACGGTGACAGCCCGGCCTTCTCGGTGATCAAGATGCCCGGCATGAAGAAATACAGCGACGTGACGATGAAGAAGGGCGTCTTCAAGTCCGACAACAAGCTGTGGGACTGGTTCAACGAGATCAAGATGAACGTCATCAAGCGCAAGCCGGTGACGATCAGCCTGCTCGATGAAGCGGGCGCCGCGACGATGGTGTGGACGCTGACGAACGCCTGGCCGACCAAGATCACCGGCACCGACCTGAAGGCGCAAGGCAACGAGGTGGCGGTGGAGACCATCGTGATCGCACACGAGGGGCTCACGATCGCCAATGCCTGATGGCGACGGGCATCCCGCCGGCACCACCGCTGCCGCCCCCGTTGCCGCCCCCCGCGCCGCCGCTTCCCCCGGGGCCCTCGCGCACGCCTGCGGCCCGCACGGG